>JBKHVQ010000209.1:0-6118 GCA_046569985.1 Thermoleophilia bacterium
CCGCGCGATGGTCACCGACGCGTCGAACCTCACCGCGCAGGAGGCCGTGGACGCGGACGTGGCCGACGCGCTCGCCGATTCGCGCGAGGCGGCGATCGCCTGGCTGGACGGGCGCCCCGACGGAACCGGGGGGACCATCTCCACTGCGGGCGCCCCCGTCGAAACCGACGCGCTGCCCTGGTACCTCGAGGTGCTGCAGGCGATCACCAACCCGAACCTCGTGTTCCTGCTGCTGATCGCGGGCATGGTGGGGCTGATGATCGAGGTGCTGTCGCCGGGCGGGATCATCCCGGGGGCCGCGGGCCTGATCGCCCTGCTGCTCGGCCTGGCGGGGCTGAGCGCCCTGCCGTTCAACTGGATCGGGCTGGCGCTGATCGTGCTGGGCGTGGGACTGCTGTTCGCCGAGACCCAGGTGCCCGGGTTCGGTGCGCTCGCGATCGCCGGCATCGTGGCGCTCTGCCTCGGCGGCGTGTTCCTGTTCGGGTCGGGCGACGACGGCATCTCGACCTCGCCGTGGATCGTCGTGCCGCTGGGTATCGGGGTCGGGGCGGGCGCCGCGCTCGCCGCGCGGCGGGTCGTAGTGGCCCAGCGGAACCGCCCCGTCACAGGCGTCGAGATGCTCATCGGCCAGGACGCGGTGGCGGCCGGCGCCGTCGACGCCGACGGCGGCCAGGTGCTGCTCAACGGCGAGCGCTGGGCGGCCCGGGCGCCGGCGGGCGCACGCTATGAGACGGGAACGCCCCTGCGCGTGGTTAGAGTGGACCCGGAGAACCTCATCGTCATGGTCGGACCCCGGCCACACAAGGAGGAATGAACCCGCATGGCTGCCGCCTACGGCATCATCATCGTCCTCGTCATCGGCCTCATCTTCCTGTTCGCGTCGGTGAAGGTGGCGCGCGAATACGAGAGGGGCGTCGTCTTCCGGCTCGGCCGGCTGATCGGGATCAAGGGCCCCGGTCTGTTCATCCTGATCCCGTTCATCGACAAGGCCGTGAAGGTCGACCTGCGCACGATCACCCTGAACGTGCCCCCGCAGGAGGTCATCACCAAGGACAACGTCACGGTGAAGGTGAACGCCGTGGCCTACTTCCGGGTCGTCGACGCCGCCAAGGCGATCGTCCAGGTGGAGAACTACCTGGTGGCGACCTCGCAGATCTCCCAGACGACCCTGCGCAGCGTGCTGGGTCAGGTCGACCTGGATCAGCTCCTGTCCGAGCGCGACCAGATCAACGAGCGCCTTCAGACGATCATCGATGAGCAGACGCACCCCTGGGGCGTGAAGGTGTCGGTGGTCGAGGTGAAGGATGTCGAGCTGCCGACGAGCATGCAGCGCGCCCTCGCCCGCCAGGCCGAGGCCGAGCGCGAGCGGCGCGCGAAGGTCATCGCCGCCGACGGTGAGTACGAGGCCTCCGAGAAGCTCAGCGCCGCCGCGCGCGTGATCAGCGCGGAGCACGGCGCCCTGCAGTTGCGCTACCTGCAGACGATGAACGAGATCGGCAGCTCGGAGCGCACCACCACCCTCATCCTGCCCTTCCCGGTGGAGTTGCTGGAGGGCCTCAGCCGGATCGGCGGCCCATCGGACGGCTCCCGCCCGTGACCGAACTGCCCCGGGGGAGCCTCGCCAACTGGCGGGTCAGCGACGTGATGAGCGCGCCGATCCGGGCCTGCGCCGCCGACATCGACCTCGTCACGGCGGCGCGCCTGATGGTGGACGAGCGCATCCACGCGGTCGCGGTGATGGGCGACGCGCCGTCTCCGGGCGAGGATCCGCAGATCATCGGCGTCCTGTCCGATCTGGACCTGGTTGCGGCGCTCGATGCCGGGCGTGCCGAGGGCACCGTGGGCGAGGTCGCCGGGCCGCCGGCGCACAGCATCCCGTCCGATGCCTCGCTCAGCCTCGCGGCGCACCAGATGCGTGAGGTGCGGGCGCACCACCTGATCGTGGTGGCGCCCAACTCCGGGCGGCCGGTGGGCGTCATCTCCACGCTGGACATCGCCCAGGTGGTGACGGTGAGGCCCGGGGCGTAACCCGGGCCTCGGGGGGCCTACTCCTCCGCCGCGGGCGCCTCGACGGGCGCGTCCCCGGTGTCCCCGGCGGCGACCTCGGGGCCCTCCTCCACGGAGGCGACACCGCAGACCTGGTCCTCGTCGGACATCACCATCAGCCGCACGCCCTCGGTGGAGCGCCCGGTGCGGCGCACCGAGCCGACCTCGATGCGGATCACCTGGCCGAGTTGTGAGATCAGCAGCAGCTCGTCGGCCTCGCGCACGGGGCGGGCCGTCACCAGCTCGCCCTTCTTGTCGCTCACCTTGATGGTGCGCACGCCCTTGGTGGGGCGCCCCTTGCGCGGGTAGTCGGCCATCGGGGTGCGCTTGCCGTAGCCGTTGCCGGTGACGACCAGCAGGTCCTCGTCGTCGCGCGCGACGCACAGGGCCAGCACGCGGTCGGCGGGGGCGAGGGTCATGGCCCTCACGCCGCGCGTGTCCCGGCTCATGGGGCGCACCGCGCTCTCGTGGAAACGGGCGGCCTGGCCGCGGGCGGACACCACGAGCAGGTCCTCGTCGCCGTCGGTGAGCTGGACACCCACCAGTTCGTCTCCGCCGGTGAGGGCGATCGCGATGAGGCCGGCCTCGCGCAGCACCGTGTTGTACGCGGTGAACTCGGTCTTCTTGGCCATGCCGTCGCGCGTCGCGAGCACCAGGTACCTCCCCTCGGAGTAGTCGCGCGTGGCGAAGACCGCCCGCACCTCCTCCCCTTCGCGCAGCGCCAGCACGTTCGCGATGTGCCGGCCACGCGAGTCGCGCGAGCCCTGGGGCAGCTCGTGCACCTTCTGGCGGTACACCTTGCCCGTGTTGGTGAAGAAGAGCAGGTAGTGGTGGGTCGAGGCGATGAACAGGTGCTCGATGTAGTCCTCGTCCTTGAGGCGCACCCCGCGCAGGCCCTTGCCGCCGCGGCGCTGGGCGCGGTAGGTCGACACCGGAAGGCGCTTGATGTAGCCGGCGTTGGAGATGGAGATCACCATCTCCTCCTCGGCGATCAGGTCCTCGAGGTCGATGTCGCCCTCGCCGGGCACGATCTCGGTGCGGCGCTCGTCGGCGAAGCGCTCGCGGATCTCGAGCAGCTCCGAGCGGATCAGCGCGTACACCCGGGTCTCGTCGCCGAGGATCGCGCGCAGCTCGGCGATCCTCTCCTGCAGCTCGTCGTACTCGGCCTGGATCTTCCCGGCCTCGAGCTGGGTGAGGCGCTGCAGGCGCAGGTCGAGGATGGCGCGGGCCTGGATCTCGGTGAGGTCGAAGCGCGAGATCAGGCCGTTGCGGGCCGTCTCGGGGTCGGCGGCGGCGCGGATCAGCGCGATGACCTCATCGAGGTAGCCCAGCGCCTTGAGGAGCCCCTCGAGGATGTGGGCGCGGGCCTCGGCGCGCTCGAGGCGGAAGCGCGAGCGGCGGGTGATGACCTCGCGCTGATGGTCGAGGTAGTGGCCGAGGATCTCCTTGAGGCCCAGGGTGCGCGGAACGCCGTCGACCAGGGCGATCGCGTTCACCCCGAAGGTGCTCTGCACGGCGGTGTGCTTGTAGAGCTTGTTGAGCACCACCATCGGCACCGCGTCGCGCTTGAGCTCGATGACTACGCGCACGCCGTCGCGGCCGCTCTCGTCGCGCAGGTCGGCGATCTCGGGCACGACCTTCTGCTGGGCCAGGTCGGCCATCTTCGCGATCAGCTCGGACTTGTTGACCATGTACGGCAGCTCGGTGAACACGATCGCGTTGCGCCCGTGCTTGAGCGGCTCGTTGTGGGCGCGTCCGCGCACCACCACGCGGCCGCGGCCGGTCCTGTACGCGTCCAGCACCCCGGATCGGCCGACGATGATGCCGCCGGTCGGGAAGTCGGGGGCCTTGATGTGGTGCATCAGGTCCTCGACCGTGATGGCCGGGTTGTCGATGGTCGCCACCACCGCGTCGATGACCTCGCCCACGTTGTGCGGCGGGATGTTGGTGGCGTAGCCGACGGCGATGCCCGACGAGCCGTTGATGAGCAGGTTCGGCACCCGGGCCGGCAGCACCACCGGCTCGCGCCGCCGGTCGTCGTAGGTCGGCGTCTCATCGACGGTGTTCTCGTCGATGTCCCGGAGCATCTCGGTGGCCATCTTCGCCAGGCGCGCCTCGGTGTAGCGCATCGCTGCCGCGCCGAACTCGCTGGAACCGAAGTTGCCCTGACCGTCGACCAGCGGATAGCGCGAGGCGAAGTCCTGCGCGAGACGCACAAGCGTGCCGTAGATGGGGTCGTCGCCGTGCGGGTGGTATTCACCCATCACCTTGCCGACGATGTTGGCGCTCTTCACGTACGGCCTGTCGGGCTGCAGGCCCATGTCGTGCATGGCGAACAGCACCCGGCGGTGGACCGGCTTGAGGCCGTCGCGCACATCGGGCAGCGCGCGGCCCACGATGACGCTCATCGCGTAGTCGAGGTACGACGAGCCGAGCTCGCGCTCGAGCTCGCGCGGCTCGATGCGCCCGTGGCGATCGATGGCCACTCGCTACTCCTGTGTGGTGGTCGGCATCATGGGGCGGGTCGGGATCCGCCTAGACATCGAGGAAGCGGACGCTGCGGGCGTTGTCCTCGATGAAGGCGCGTCGCGGCTCCACCTGGTCGCCCATCAGCTTGGCGAACAGCTCGCCGACCGCCGCCTCGTCATCCATCATCACGCGCTGGAGGATGCGGCGCTCGGGGTCCATCGTCGTCTCCCAGAGCTGCTCGCTGTTCATCTCGCCGAGCCCCTTGAAGCGCGAGAGCTGGACACCCTCGCGGCAGAGGTCGAGCACGCCGGCGCGCAGGGCCTCGTAGTCGTCGGCGGTGCGCGTGCGCGCGCCGCGCGTGATGCGGAACGGGGCGTTGCCGACCTGCTCGATGAGACGCCCGCGCGCGTTACGCAGCCCGGTCATCTCGCGGGTGCGGTAGAGCGCCAACGGGATGGTGACGGTGCGCGCCTCGCCGGTGCGCGCCTGGATGGAGCGCGCGCTGACCGTCTCGGCCTCGGCGTCGATGCCCTCGACACTGAGCCCGACGCGGTCGTTGGCCGCGGCGCGCACCGCGTCGGCGAGCTCCTCGAGGGTGGTGGGCTGGGCCGCGACCAGGTCGTTCGCCTGGAGGAACTCCATCAGGCCGCTGCCGAAGGTGCCGCGCAGGTTCCCCGACCAGGCCTCATGTTCCTTGAGGACCCGCTGGAAGCGCTGGTAGCGGGCCTTGGTCAGGCTGGAGGTCTTACCGGAGCCGTCCTCGAGCACCAGGTCGCCGAGGTTGCGCTCGAGGAGCCACTCCTCCAGCTCGGACTCCTTCTCGATGTACTGCTCCTGGTTGCCCTGCTTGACCTTGTAGAGCGGCGGGCAGGCGATGTAGACCATCCCCGCCTCGATCAGGCCGCGCATGTGGCGGAAGAGGAAGGTGAGGATCAGGGTGCGGATGTGGGCCCCGTCCACGTCGGCGTCGGTCATGATGACCGCCTTGTGGTAGCGGGCCTTCGCGATGTCGAAGTCCTCGTCGATGTTGGTGCCCATCGCGGTGATCATCGCCTGGATCTCGTTGTTGCCGAGCACCTTGTCGATGCGGGCCTTCTCCGAGTTGATGATCTTGCCGCGCAGGGGGAGGATCGCCTGGAAGCTCGACTGGCGGGCCATGATCGCCGAGCCGCCGGCCGAGTCGCCCTCCACCAGGAACAGCTCGGTGTTGGCGGGGTCGCGGTCGGAGCAGTCGGCCAGCTTGCCGGGCAGGCTGGTGGAGTCCATCGCGCCCTTGCGCCGGGCGAGGTCGCGGGCCTTGCGCGCGGCCAGGCGCGCCTGGGAGGCGCTGACGGCCTTCTGGCAGATGGCGCGGGCCTCGGAGGGGTGCTCCTCGAGGTACTCGTTGAGCGCCCCGGTGACCGCCTGGTTGACGAAGCCCGTGATCTCGGAGTTGCCGAGCTTGGTCTTGGTCTGGCCCTCGAACTGCGGCTCGCGGAGCTTCACGGAGATGATCGCCGTCAGGCCCTCGCGGGTGTCGGTGCCCTCGAGGTTGTCGTCCTTCTCCTTGAGCAGGTTCTTGGCGCGCGCGTAGTCGTTGATCGTGCGGGTGAGCGCCGTGCGG
>JBKHVQ010000210.1:0-5145 GCA_046569985.1 Thermoleophilia bacterium
CAACTGGCGCTATGTGGCGCGCCCCGAGCATGGGGGCACCCTCTCCGTGGTCGACCGCGCCTTCGGCGAGCGCAGGGTGGTCCGCAACCTGAAGGAGGTCGCGGGGTGAGGATCTGCGTTCCGCTTGGCGCCCTCCTGGAGGGCTCCATCGAGATTCTGGCCGCCGCGGGCCTGGATGTCGCGCCGCTGCGCGACGCCGGTCGCAAACTCGTGATCGAGGCGGGCGGCGGCGTCACCTACATCACGACGCGCCCGAGCGACGTCCCCACATATGTCGAGGCCGGTGCCGCCGACCTGGGCATCGCGGGCGTCGACGTGCTGCGTGAGCGCGCCCCCGAGGTGGTGCAGCTGCTGGACCTGCGGTTCGGGGCCTGCCGGATGGTCTACGCCACCGTGGCGGGCGACGACCCGACCCCCGCGGCGCTCGATCACCTCGGCGTCGTCAGGGTCGCGACCAAGTACCCGGTCGCGGCCACCGAGCACTTCGCCGCGACAGGCCGCCAGGTCGAGGTGGTGAAGGTGAACGGTTCCGTCGAGCTGGCGCCCCTGGTCGGGCTGTCCCACGGCATCGTCGACCTTGTGGCAACGGGTCGCACCCTGCGCGAGAATGGTCTGGTGGAGCGCGAGCAGATCTTCGATTCGTCGGCGCGGCTGATCGCCAACCGGGCCGCTCTCAGCCTGGGCGCCCAGGAGATCGGGCCGCTGGTCGAGCGCATGTCCGCGGCGGTGGCGCCGTGAGCGAGACCGCGCCGCCGCCCGTCCGCCGCGTCCGCCTGCGCGCGGGCGGCGTGCAGGCGCTCACGATGACGCTCCGCCCGCCTGCCGACACCGAGGGCGTCGGCGCGGCCGTGGCCGCGGTCGTCGACGACGTGCGCCGGCGAGGTGACGATGCGCTTGTCGACGCCACCCGGCGCTTCGATTGCGCCGACTTCACGCACGATCGCCTGCGCGTCTCACCGGCCCGACTGCAGAAATCGCTGGATGCGATCGACGCCGGCTTGCGGGCGGCGATCGTAGCCGCGGCCGCCCAGGTGCGCGCGGTGAGCGAGGCCCTGGTCCCCGATGACCGCCACGTCACCCTGCCCTTCGGCCAGCGCGTACGGGTCCGTTCGATTCCCGTCGACGCGGCCGGCTGCTACGTCCCCGGCGGGCGGGCGGCCTACCCGTCGTCGGTGATCATGACCGTGGTGCCCGCCCAGGTGGCGGGAGTCGAACGCATCGCCGTCGTGAGCCCGCCGGGCGCGGACGGGCGACCGAACCAGGTCGTGATGGCGACGGCCGCGGTCCTCGGCATCGACGAGGTGTACGCCGTCGGCGGCCCCGGCTCGATCGCCGCCCTCGCCCACGGCACGGCGACCATCGCGCCCGTGGCCGTGATCGTCGGCCCGGGGAGCCCCTGGGTGCAGGAGGCCAAGCGGCAGGTCGTCGGCCGCGTCGGAATCGACGGGATCGCCGGGCCGAGCGAGGTCATGGTGATCGCGGACGACTCCGCCGACCCCCGCGCCCTGGCGCTGGATCTCCTGGCCCAGGCCGAGCATGGGGCGGACTCCCCGGCGGTCCTCGCCAGCGACGACCCGGCGGTGATCGCCGCGATCGAGGCGGCACTCGCCGACCTGCCCGAGCCCACGGGCCCGATCACCCTGGTCGAGTGCGCCAGCGCCCCGCTGGCCGTCGAGCTCGCGGAGGCCTTCGCACCGGAGCACCTGGAGATCGCGACGCGGGACGCCGAGAGCGTCGCGCTCACGATCCGGCGCTCGGGGGCCGTGTTCACCGGGCCGAACTGCGCCACCGCCTTCGGCGACTACGTCGCGGGCTCGAACCACGTGCTCCCCACCGGGGGCGCGGCACGGCACGCGTCGGCGCTCGGGCCGGCGACCTTCCTGAGGAGGATGTCCGTGGTGGAGATGACCGACGAGGCCGTGGAGGCGCTGACGCCGCACCTGTCGGCGCTGGCGAGCGCGGAGGGCTTCCCGATTCACGCCCGCTCGGCCGAGGCGCGGAGGCGCACATGAGCCGCGTCGGCGAGGCGCACCGGGTCACCGGCGAGACCGACGTGCGCGTGCGCGTCGACCTCGACGGGTCCGGCGAGTCGACGATCTCCACGGGGGTCGGCTTCTTCGACCACATGCTGACGCTGCTCGCGCGTCACGCGCTGATCGCGCTCGAGGTCGAGGCGCGCGGCGACCTCGAGACCGGCAGCCACCACACCGTCGAAGACGTGGGGATCACACTCGGTCAGGCCCTCACCGCGGCGCTGGGCGACCGGCACGGCATCGAGCGCTACGGCTCGGCGCTGGTCCCGATGGACGAGTGCCTGGTGCAGGCGGCCCTCGACCTGTCGGGCCGCCCGTTCCTCGCGCTCGACCTGCCCCTGCCCGTCGCCGAGATCGGTGGCTTCGAGACCGAACTGGTCGGGGAGTTCCTGCGCGGCCTCGTCAACCACGCGGGCGCCACCATGCACGTGCGCCTGCTGGTCCCGGGCAACACCCACCACGTGATCGAGGGCGCCTTCAAGGCGGTCGCGCGCGCCCTCGCCGCCGCCGTCGCGCCGAACCCCCGCGTCACGGGAGTGCCGTCGACCAAGGGCAGTCTGTGACGGATTCACCGCGCGTCGCGGTGTTGGACTACGAGATGAGCAACCTCCTTTCCGCCTCCAAGGCACTGGAGGTGCTGGGCGCGGACGTCACGGTCGTGGCGGCCCCGCCCGATCTCGGCCGGTTCGACGCCGTCCTGCTTCCCGGTGTGGGCAACTTCGGTGAGGCGATGCGCCGCATCCGCGCCCACGGCCTCGACGGAACCGTGCGCGACGCGGCGGCCGCCGGCGTGCCCGTGCTCGGCATCTGCCTCGGCCTTCAACTGCTGTTCGACGAGAGCGAGGAGAGCCCCGGGGTCGCCGGCCTCGGGGTGCTGCCGGGCTCCGTGCGCCGGTTGCGCACCGCCCGCAAGCTGCCTCACATCGGCTGGAGCCATGTCGACTGGGCACCGGGGACGCCGCTGGCCCCCGCCGGCGGGACCCCGGCCGAGTCGACCTACTACTTCGTCCACACATACGGCTGCGAGCCCGAGGATCCCGCGCTCGTGATCGGCGCCGCCGATCACGGGGTGCGTTTCTGCGCGGCGGCCGGTCGGGGAGGCGTGATGGGAGTGCAGTTCCACCCGGAGAAGTCGAGCACGGCCGGGCTCGCCCTGCTCGGTCGCTGGCTGGAGGGCGTGCGCCGCGGCGCCGGGGTGACGGCCGCATGAGCATCACGCTGTTCCCCGCGATCGACCTGCGCGGCGGGCGGGCCGTCCGCCTGCGCCAGGGTGACTTCGACCAGACGACCGTCTTCAACGACGACCCCGTGGCCCAGGCACGCGAGTTCTCCGACGGCGGGGCGACCTGCCTGCACGTGGTCGACCTCGACGGCGCGCTCGACGGCCAGCCGGTGCACGCGGCGCTGGTCGCCAGCATCGCCGCCGCCTTCCCGGGCACCGTCCACGTCGGCGGCGGGCTGCGCTCGCGCCCGGCCATCGAGACGGCTCTCGCGACCGGCGCCGACCGCGTCGTGGTGGGTACGGCCGTGCTCGCCGACCCCGAGCTGCTGCGCTGGGCGATCGACCGGCTCGGCGACGGCCTGGTCGTGGCCCTCGACGCCCGTCAGGGCAAGGTGGCGACCCACGGCTGGACGCAGGTGTCGGATCGTGACGCCTGGGATGTGGCCGAGGAGCTCGTCTCGACGGGCGTGCGTCACCTGCTCTACACGGACATCGGCCGCGACGGCACGCTCGGGGGCCCGAACCTGGCCGCCCTGCGCCGGCTCGCGGAGGCGGCGCCGCCGCTGCAGATCATCGCCTCGGGCGGGATCTCCTCGCTCGACGACCTGCGCCGCCTGCGCGACCTCGGCGTCCCGACCATCACGGGCGTCATCGTGGGCCGGGCGCTGTACGAGGAGCGGTTCACCGTCGCGGAGGCCCTGGCGGTGCTCGCGGGCGACGCATGATCCGGGTCATCCCCTGCCTCGATGTCAACGAGGGGCGCGTCGTCAAGGGCGTCAACTTCGTCGGCCTGCGCGACGCCGGTGACCCGGTGGAGCTGGCGGCACGCTACGACCAGGAGGGCGCCGACGAGCTCGTCTTCCTGGACATCACCGCCAGCCACGAGGAACGCGGCACCATCGTCGACCTCGCGCGGCGCACCGCCCAGCAGGTCTTCATCCCGTTCACCATCGGCGGCGGCCTGCGCTCCGAGGACGACATCCGCGCCGTCCTGGCCGCGGGGGCCGACAAGGTGTCACTGAACAGCGCCGCGGTACGCGACCCGGATCTCATCACCCGCGCCTCGGCGCGCTTCGGCGCCCAGTGCATCGTCGTCGCGATCGACGCGAAGCGCCGCGCCGACGGCAGCGGGTGGGAGGTCTACCTCAACGGCGGTCGCCTCGAGACGGGCCGCGAGGCGGTCGCCTGGGCCGCCGAGGCCGCCGAGCGGGGGGCGGGGGAACTGCTGATCACCAGCATGGACCGTGACGGCACCCAGGCCGGGTTCGACACCGAACTGCTGTCGGCTGTCGCCGAGGCGGCGCCCGTGCCGGTCATCGCCTCCGGTGGCGCCGGCACCCTCGATCACTTCGCGCAGGCGGTCACCGCGGGACACGCGGACGCGGTGCTCGCGGCCTCCGTCTTCCACGACGGCGTCTACTCCATCGCCCAGGTCAAGGACGCGATGGCGCGGTCCGGCGTACCGGTGCGCGTGTAGTACGGTGCGCCCGATGAGGATCATCCGCTCCGACACGGCCCCGGCGCCGGTGGCAGGCGCCCCCTACAGCCAGGGGATCGCCGTCACGGCCGGCGAGGTCCTCTTCGTGTCGGGCCAGGTGCCTGTCGACCCTGCGACGGGGGCCATGGTCGACGGCGATGTCACCACCCAGACCGAGATGGTCCTGAGCAACCTGCGGGCCGTGGTCGAAGCCGCCGGCGGCCGGCTCGCGCATGTGGTCAAGTGCACGGTCTTCCTGATCGACCTCGCCGACTTCCCGGCGATGAACGCCGTCTACGCGCGCGCGTTCACCTCGGATCCACCGGCGAGATCCACCGTCGGCGTCGCCGCTCTCCCGCTCGGCGCGCGCGTGGAGATCGAGGCGATCGCGGTGCTGCCCGGCGCCTGACCGC
>JBKHVQ010000211.1:0-7617 GCA_046569985.1 Thermoleophilia bacterium
CTCGGGCGGGATGAGCCAGGCCGACATGATCAAGACCGGCGCCGCCGCGCTCGGCGTCCTCATACTCGTGCTGCTGTCCTGGCGTTCCCTGCGCCGCCGGCAGAGCGCGCTGGAGAAGGCGCTCCCCGAGTTGCTGAAGGGCGGCCCGGTGCCGGTGGCCGAGCTCGCCGCCCCCGTCGCCGTCGCGGTCGCCGAGCCCGCCCAGCCGATGCACCGCCTGGAGGGGCAGAGCAAGACCGCGATCGAGGCGCAGATGGAGGACCTGGCGCTGCGCCGTCCCGAGGATGTCGCCCAGCTCATCCGCGGCTGGCTCGTCGAGAAGAGGTAGGGGGCACCCGTGTCGACCATGACCCCGTCCGCGATGTCCGGCCGCCAGAAAGCCGCGGTCCTGCTCGTCAGTCTCGGCGCGGAGGCCTCGGCGGAGGTCTTCCGGCACCTGCGCCAGGAGGAGATCGACGAGCTCACCCTCGAGATCGCCGGCATCGGTCACATCGCGCCCGAGCGCAAGCAGGAGATCATCGAGGAGTTCTACGACGCCGCCCTCGCCCAGGAGTACATCGCCGAGGGCGGTCTGGAGTACGCCCGCTCCGTGCTCGACAAGGCGCTCGGCGCCGAGCGCGCCGACGAGGTGATGGCGCGCCTGTCCAGCTCGATCCAGGTGAGCCCTTTCGAGTTCCTGCGCCGCACCGACGCCGCGCAGATCCTCAACGTCATCGCGAACGAGCACCCGCAGACCGTCGCCCTCATACTCGCCTACCTGCCCGCCGACACCGCCGCGCAGGTGATGAGCGCGCTGCCGAACGACCTGCAGGCCGAGGTCGCGATGCGCATCGCGCTGATGGACCGCACCGCGCCGGAGGTGATCCGCGAGATCGAGCGCGTGCTCGAGCGCAAGCTGAGCGCCGTGCTGACGCAGGACTTCACCTCGGCGGGTGGCCTGCGCTCGCTGGTGGACGTGCTCAACGCCGTCGACCGGAGCACCGAGCGCACCATCCTCGAGTCCCTCGACGAGCAGAACGCCGAGCTGGCCGACGAGGTGCGGCGGATGATGTTCCTGTTCGAGGACATCGTCACCCTCGACGACCGCTCCATCCAGCAGGTGCTGCGCGAGGTCGAGAGCAACGACCTGGCGGTGGCGCTCAAGGGCACCGCCACGGAGGTGCAGGACCGCATCTTCGGCAACATGTCCGAGCGGGCCGCGTCGATGCTGCGCGAGGACCTGGAGTTCATGGGCCCGGTCCGGATGAAGCAGGTCGAGGAGGCCCAGCAGATCGTGGTGGCGGTCATCCGCCGCCTGGAGGAGGCCGGGCGCATCGTGATCGAGCGCGGCGGCGGGGACGAGCTTGTCGCGTAGCGTCCTGCGCGGCGCCGCCCTCGCCGACGGGCGGCTGACGGTGCCCGCGCGCGCGCCGGTGCCGCCGACCCCCGGGCCGGAGGATCCCTCCGCCGTGGTGGAGGCCGCCCGCGCCGAGGCCGCGGCGCTCCTCTCACAGGCCCGGGCCGACGCCGAGTCCGACCGCGAGGAGGCCTTCGCCGAGGGCTGGCGCGCCGGACGGGCCGAGGGCCTGGAATCGCTCGCATCGGCTCTCGCCGCGGTGGAGGCGCTCGCCGACGCCGTCTCCGAGCACCGCGCGGTGATGGAGGACGAGGCCGCCGAGGCGGCCGCGCAGCTCGCGATGGAGGTCGCCGCCAAGCTGGTGCGCGCCGAGCTCGCACTCGCGCCGGAGCGCGTCGTCGATGTCGTGCGCGGAGCCATCCGGCGGGCGTCCGACCGCAGCGCGCTGACGGTGCTGGTCCACCCCGATGATCTCGTGCTCTGCCGCGAGGCGGCGGGTGACATCGTTGAGCGCATGGGCGGCATCGGCGCGCTCGAGGTGGTCGACGAGCCGCGCATCGACCCCGGCTCGTGCATCGTTCGCACCCCCAACGGCGATGTCGACGCGAGCTTCTCGACTCAGCTGGGGCGCGTCTTGGAGGCCCTGTCGGCGCCGCCCGACCACGAGCTGATCGGGCGGCGGGGGCCCGCGGAGTGATCGACCTGGCGCCCGCCCGGCACATCGTGCGGGCCCTCGACCCCTATCGCCTGAACGGGCGGGTCTCGGAGCTGATCGGCCTGGTCATCGAGAGCCGCGGCCCGGAGGCCGGGGTGGGGGAGCGCTGCGAGATCCACGTGCAGGGCCATCGCACCGGGACGCCGCCTCTGCAGGCCGAGGTGGTCGGCTTCCGCGAGGGCAGGACGCTGCTGATGCCGCTGGGCGAGGCGCGCGGCGTCGGCCCCGGTCAGACCGTGGTCGCGACGGGCGGCAGCCTGCGCGTCGGCGTGGGCCCCGGGCTTCTCGGGCGCGTTCTCGACGGCCTGGGCCGCCCGATGGACGGCGGCCCCGCCCCGCGGATCGAGGCGACCCGCCCCATCGACGGCGCGCCGCCCGACCCGCTCACCCGGCCGACCATCGACACGCCCCTGACGCTCGGCGTGCGCGCCATCGACGCGCTGATGCCGTGCGGGCGCGGCCAGCGGATGGGCATCTTCGCCGGCTCGGGCGTCGGCAAGAGCACCACCCTCGGGATGATGGCGCGCAACACGACCGCCGACGTCAACGTGATCGCCCTGGTCGGCGAGCGCGGGCGCGAGGTGCGGGAGTTCATCGAGCACGACCTCGGTTCCGAGGGCCTGGCGCGCAGTGTGCTGGTGGTCGCCACCTCCGACCAGCCCGCCCTGGTGCGCATCAAGGCCGCCTTCGTGGCCACGGCGATCGCCGAGTACTTCCGCGACGGCGGCGCCGACGTGCTGCTGATGATGGACTCGGTCACGCGCCTGGCGACAGCTCAGCGCGAGGTGGGGCTCGCGATCGGGGAGCCGCCGGCGACGCGCGGGTACACGCCCTCGGTGTTCGCCATCCTCCCCCGCCTCCTCGAGCGCGCGGGGGCCGCCGCGACGGGCAGCATCACCGCGCTCTACACCGTGCTGGTGGAGGGCGACGACATGAACGAGCCCGTCGCCGACGCGGTGCGCTCGATCCTCGACGGCCACATCGTGCTCTCGCGTGAGTTGGCGCACCGCCACCACTACCCGGCGATCGACGTGCTGCAGTCGGTCTCGCGTGTCGCGCCGAGGCTGCTGTCGCCGCGGGAGGCCGAGGCCGCCGGGCGGCTGCGCGGACTGCTCGCCGCCCACAAGCGGGCGGAGGACCTGATCGCGATCGGCGCGTACGTGCCCGGCACCGACCCGCGCGTCGACGAGGCCCGGGCGAAGCTCGACCGCATCGAGGGCTTCCTGTGCCAGTCGGTCGACGGCGACTACTCGCGCGACGAGGCGCTGTCCCGGCTTCTGCAGCTCACCGACGTCCCGCCCGCTCCGTCGTCGCCGGCGCCCGAGCTGGGCCCGGTCCCCGCGGGTACCGCGCCGGCCGGCGGCCTGACCGGCGCCTTCAACCCGCTGCCCGCCGGTGCGGAGGTCGTTCCGGGCTGAGAATCGTCAGGCGGCCGTTCAGGCAGGTTCGAGCTCGACGGCCGCGATGAGCGTCGCCGAGGTCATCCTCACCGCTGCCGGGCGGTCCTTCGTTGCGAGGTGGAGGCCGACCGCCTCCTCGACCGCGTCGGTGAGTTCGGCCGGCGTCCGGCCGGACGCGAAGCACCCGGGTAATTCGGGGATCTCGGCTCAGATCTCGCCGTCCTCATAGTGGATCACCACGCTGAGCTGCTTCTGAGACGGCACCGCGCCACCCTTCCGAGTTCGTGGGCGCACCATAGACCCGCCTGCTTTCTCACCGCCGCGTCGAGCCCTTTCGAGTAGGTCGCGGCCCGGCGGGACTGGTGCACTTTTCGGTGGCCGTTGATACGCAGGACTGCCCCGGAAGTCGTGTGCCGGCCCCGCTCCCCCGGGGCGTGATGACGGTGACGCCGCGACCATGGCGGCGCGGAGGGGGGCAAAGCGGGCACAATCCCTCCGGACACCACGGGGAGGCGATGTGACCGGACAGGAACGGCCGAGGACGCCGCGTGATCGGCGACGGCTGCGGGTCGTGGGGCTGGCGGCGATCGCGTTGCTGGTGCTGGTGGTGCTGCCGCTCGCCTACGGGGCGCTGATGCTGTGGGCCGACCTCACGGTCAACCAGTTGTTCTTCGACAGCCTGGGGATGGGTGGCGCGCACGTCACGATCATCCGTAGCTACCTCACCATGCTCGCGGTGGGCATCGGGCTCGCCCTGCTGATCGCCGTGCCGTTCCTCGCGGTGGGGCGCCCGGTGGCGGGTGCGCGCGGGCCGCGCCTCCAGGCCGGACTGGCCGCCGCGGCCGTCGGCCTGCTGTGCGCGCTGATCATCACCCCGGCCCTCACCGGTCAGCGCAACGACATCCTCGCGGCGCTGAACGCGGTCTCGTTCGGGGTGGACGACCCGGTGTTCGGCCGCGATGTCTCCTTCTTCATCTTCACCGCCCCGGTCGCCACCATCATCGTCTGGGCGGTCGCGTCGGCGCTGTTCATCCCCACCATCGCCGCGGCGGTGCTGATGGTGATCGGCATCCGGGGCCGGCGGGGGTCGGACCTCATCCCCGGCATCGTGGGCATCGGTCCGCTGCACATCACCGTCCTCGCCACCCGCGGCCTCAGCCTGTTGCTGGCCTACGGCGGGCTGACGATCATGGCGATCGGCGCGGGTGTGTGGTGGGCGCGGTTCGCGGTGGTGTCGGGCGACGGCGAGTTGATCGCCGGCGCGGGCGAGGCGATGCGCGCGGTGGGCGTCCCCACCCAGACCGTCGTGGCGGTGATCGTGATGCTGGTGGGCCTCGGGGTCTTCGCCCTGTCGGTCCCCGCCGTGCGCCGGCGCGTGGCGCCGGTCACCTTCGCGGGGTGGGCGCAGGCGACGCTGATCGCGTGGGCGGTCGCGACCCTGGCCCTCTCGGTGCTCGCCACGCCGTGGTGGCTGGTTCTCCTGCTGCCGACCGGGCTCCTCGCCCTGGCCGTGCGTTCCCGCGAGCGCCTGGCCGAGCGCACTCCGGCGGTGGCCGTGATCGACCGCACGCCGGCCCCGGTGTGGGTGCCGGTCGCGATCGGCGTCGCCTCGAGCGTCATCGGGTTGCTGTTCGCGCCGATCGGCACGGCCCTCTACGACAGCGTCGGCCTGCGCGGATCGACTCTGCAGGTGGAGCGCGACCAGATCGAGGCGACCCTGAACTCCACCCGCGCGGCGGCCGGCATCGACGATGTCCGCACCACCGACGCGCAGTACCGGCGCGCGGGCGTCACCCGCGAGGCCGTGGCGGAGGCGGACGCCTCGGTCGCGTCGCTGCGTTTCCTCGACTATGGCCCGGCTCTCAACGCCTGCCGGCGCCTGCAGGCGCTGAACCGCTACTACACGTGCTTCGACGCGGACCTCGACCGTTACGTGCGCGACGGGCGGCCGCAGACGATGTTCGTGTTCGGTCGCGAGGTCGACTACTCCGCCATCCCCGACTTCCAGCGCCGGCACTTCGCGTTCACCCACGGCAACGGGGTGGTGATGGCGCCGGTGAACCGCATCGACTCATCCGGCCGCCCCGACTTCGTCGTCTCGGGCCTGCCGGTGACCGGCCTCGAGGAGCCGCTGGAGAGCCCTCAGATCTACTTCGGCGCCCAGGAGGGGATGCCGTGGGCGGTCGTCAACACCGCGCAGCCCGACGGCTTCACCGGGCAGCCGATCGACGACTGGACCGGGGCGGGGGTGCCGGTTGCCGACCATCGCCTCGCCATCACGTTGTCGCTGGGCGGCCTGCCGTACATCGGCGGCGGGCGGCAGGTGTGGAACGCCCTGGAGCGCGTCGAGACGGAGGACTCGCGGCTGCTGATGTACCGCGACATCACCGCGCGCATGGAGCGCCTCGCGC
This sequence comes from Thermoleophilia bacterium, assembly GCA_046569985.1. Classification (GTDB taxonomy): domain Bacteria; phylum Actinomycetota; class Thermoleophilia; order Miltoncostaeales; family Miltoncostaeaceae; genus JAVJSF01. The sequence continues at coordinate 5,863 of JBKHVQ010000211.1, forward strand.
CGTTCCTCGAGTCCGATGGCGACCCGTACTTCGTCGCGGCCTCGGGGCGCATGTGGGTGATGATGAACGCCTACAGCGTCAGCGACCTCTACCCGTATTCGGCGCGCTACGGCGGGCGCAACTACCAGCGCCACGCGGTCACGGCGATCATGGACGCCGCCACCGGCGAGACCCGCCTGTACGTGATGGATGAGGAGGACCCGATCGTCAGCACGTGGCGGAAGGTCTACCCGTCGCTGTTCACCTCGCGGGACGAGATGCCGGCGGCACTCGCGGCGCATCTGCGCTACGGCGAGGACCTGTTCACCTACCAGGCCGCCGCCCTGGGGCGCTTCCACGTCACCGATGTCGACGCGTTCTTCAACAATGACGACGCGTGGGCGCCGACGGTCGAGACCGTCGGCCCCGGCGCGGAGGGGACGCGCATCTCCAGCCCGGCCCGCTACACGTACGCGCGCCTGCCGGATGCCGCCGAGGAGCGCTTCGTCCTGGTCCGCTACTTCAAGCCGGCGACCGCGGGCCGCGGGATCGGGTTCTAGGCCTGGCTCGCCGCGGACAACGACCCCGACCGCTTCGGTGACCTGTCGGTGCTGCGCTTCACCCCCGACGGGCCGTCGCCTCTGGACTCGGTCGACACGTTCGCGAGCAATGTCGGCCGCGACCCGGATCTGTCGGCGCAGATCGGCGTGCGCACCGACCAGATCCTGCGCGGTAACGTGATCGTGGTGCCGATCGGCCGCGGCCTGCTGTACGTTCAGCCGCTGTACCTGGACACGAGCGCCGACAGCCTGCCGACGCTCTGGCAGGTGGTCGTCAGCCTCGGCGATGGGCGCATCTTCTACGCGCCGACCTTCCGTGACGCGCTCGCCCGCGCGCTCGCCGGGCAGATCGCGCAGGACGGCGACCCGGACGCGCTGCCCGCCGATCTGCGCGCGGTCGTCGATGCCGCCGCGGCGGCCTATGACGCCTACCGGACGGCCTGGGCGGCGGGACGCTACGACGAGGCCGCGCGGAGCCTCGCGCAGTTCGAGCGCCTGCTCGAGCGCGCCCGGGAGCTGGCCGCCGGGGAGGGGTGATGCGCCGCTGATTCGCATGCCGAGACCCGGTTGCGACCGGGTCTCGGTCGTGGCATGCTGAACCCCCACTTAGCAACAATCGCCACGAACACCCGGCGGGAATGGAGGGACCCCATGCGAGTCGAAGACGCGATGACACCGGTCAGCGCGATCGTCGGACCTGACCACACCCTCCGCCAGGCCGCCCGTCGCATGGTGCGCAACCACACCGGCGCGGCCGTCGTCATGGACGGCGCCCTTCCGGGGCCCGCGATGATCACCGAGCGCGACCTGCTGCGCGCGGTCGCCGCCGGGCTCGACCCGGAGGCGGAGCGTGTCGAGGAGCACATGACCCAGGCGATCGTCACCGCCGCACCGGCCTGGCCGATCGGCCAGGCCGCGATGGTGATGGTGAAGCACGGGGTGCGGCACGTGCTCGTCTTCGACGGCTCGGAGCTGGTCGGCGTGCTGTCGATGCGCGATGTGGTGCGCCACGGCGGGCTGGAGCCCCTGACGAAGGCCGTCACCGCGCTCAGTTCCTGAGACGACACCGGGCCCCGGTCGCATCATGCGGCCGGGGCCCGGGTCGGGGTCGGACATCGTCCGTACCGGCGTGTGAAGCCCGTCGGCGGACCTGGTTGAAGCGCCTCGCTCCGGGCCGTCTGGCGGCCCGGAGCGAGAGGTTCGATCAGCCCTGCTC
>JBKHVQ010000212.1:0-9171 GCA_046569985.1 Thermoleophilia bacterium
GGTGCTGGAGGCGGCCGTCGCGGCCTCCGCGCCGGCGGCGCCCGCCGACGCGAACACGGGCCTCCAGGTGGCGCGCGCCCTGGACGGCGCCGTCCCGATGGTGTGGGGCGGCGAGCTGACCGCCGCGGTCGCCCGCCACTGGGTCGCGCAGATCCGTCTGCACGCCAAGGTGCCCGCGTTCGCGTCCGAGTTGCCGCAGATGGATCGTGACGAGCTGATGTCCTTCCCCGGGATGCCGGCGGAGCTCGCATCGCGGGCACGGCTGGTGCTGCTGCGCGATTCCCGCCAGCAGCGGCAGGTGCAGCGCCGCTTCGAGCACACCGCCGCCGTGGTGGCCGAATATGTGCCCGGGCAGCTTCAGATCGCCGCCGACGGGCGCGGGCCGCTGGCGCGGATGCTCGACCTCGCGGCGCTGGGCGACCATGTCGCCCTCCACCTGGCCGGGCTGCGCGGCGTCGATGCGGGAGCGGGGACGATCGCGGGCGTCCTCGCGGCGCGCCTGGCCACCATGGGCATGGGACGCACCGCCGGCCACAGCGGGTGACGCCCTCACGCGCGTGAGCGGTGACACCGGGCGCGCAACGCGGGCGCCGCGGGTGCGCAGGATGGCGGCATGGACCGGCCCCGCCTGCTCGATCTGCTGCTCCCCACGGTCTGCGCGGCCTGCCTGCTGCCCGGGGCGCCGGTCTGCGGGGGGTGCCGCGATCGTGTGACGCCCATCGGCGGGACCCTCTGCCGGGGCTGCGGGCGGCCCATGCCGGTGCCGGTCGACCGCTGCGCGGAGTGCCGGGGCCGGCTCGACTGGAGCCGCCAGGCCCTGGTCTACGAGGGGGTCGCCGCGGCGCTCGTCGTCGCCCTGAAGGACCGGCGCCGGCGCGATGTCGCACCGGAGCTGGCGCGGTTCGTGACCGTCCACATCCCGCCCCCGCCGCTCGGCGCGGTCCTGGTGCCGGTCCCCGGCGGGCGCGCCCGGGTGCGCGAGCGCGGCTTCGATCAGGCCCGCCTGATCGCGCGGTCCCTCGGCGAGGCCTGGGCCCGGCCCGTGGCGGCGGCCCTCGTGCGCGCCCGCGATCGGCCCGCCCAGCGCGGCGCCGGCCGCCGCGAGCGGGTGCGCCGCCTCGCCGGAACCTTCGCGCCCGCGCCGGGCGGCGTGCCCCCGTTCCCGGTGCTCATCGACGATGTGCGTACCACCGGCGCGACCCTCGCCGAGTGCGCCGCGGCCCTGCGCGCCGGGGGCGCGGTGCGCGTCGGCGCGATCTGCGCGACAAGAGTCGCCCGACAGGGGGATTTCGCCCCCGGCGGCACCGTCGGCGGGGGTAGCATCAGTGCGGAAGGATCCACCCACGACAAGGAGCGGCGCCATGCAGCTGCAGGTGAAGGGGAAGAACGTCTCCGTCACCGACGCGCTCTTCGAGCACGCGGAACGCAAGCTCGAGCGGCTGACGAAGATTCTCCCGGCCTACGAGGATGACTCGACCACCGTTGAGCTGGAGCTCTCGGTCGAGCGCAACCCGCGGGTCGAGCGCCCCCAGGTCGCCGAGATCACCGTTCGCACCAAGCGCGCGGTCCTGCGCGTCCACGAGAGCGCCGACGACATGTACGCCGCCATCGACCAGGCGACGCACAAGCTCGAGCGCCAGGCGCGCCGCTACCGCAAGCGCAAGGTCGACCACCATGCGCGTGCGGTCAACGGCGCCACGGAGGCCGAGGTGCTGGCGGTGCCCGACCTGCCGCCGCTGCCCGACGCGGAAGAGACCACTCCGGCCGCGAACCTGGTGAAGAGCAAGCGCTTCCGCATGGAGCCGATGGGCGCCGAGGAGGCCGCGCTGCACATGGACATGCTGCACCACGACTTCTACGTGTTCCGCAACGAGGCGAGCGGCGAGGTCAACGTCGTCTACCGCCGCCGCGACGGCGACTACGGCCTGATCGTCCCCGAGGACTGATCCGGCCGGCCTCGGCGGCCGATAGGACATCCAGACAGCGAGGTTCGTGGCGCGGTGGGGCCGGGACGGTGCCCCCGACCCCCTGCGCTACCATGATCCGCGCACCGGCCACGATCACGCGAGCGTCTGCATGAGCACAGATCTGATCAACAAGGTCCTGCGCGTCGGCGAGGGCCGCGCGATGAAGGGCATGCAGAGCCGGGTGAAGGCGATCACCGCCCTCGAGCCCGAGATCGAGAAGCTCACCGACGAGGAACTGCGGGCCAAGACCGACGAGTTCCGCGCCCGCCTCGACGACGGTGCCGAACTCGACGACATCCTCGACGAGGCCTTCGCGGTCGTTCGCGAGGTCGGCCGGCGCACGCTCGGGATGCGCCTGTTCGATGTCCAGTTGATCGGCGCCATGGTGCTGCACGACGGCAAGGTCGCCGAGATGAAGACCGGTGAGGGCAAGACCCTCTCGGCCACCCCCGCGGTCTACCTCAACGCGCTCCCCGCGCTCGGCGTCCACGTGGTCACCGTCAACGACTACCTGGCGGGGCGTGACGCCGACTGGATGCGGCCGATCTACGAGTTCCTCGGGATCTCCGTCGGGGTCATCCAGAGCCAGATGCCCGAGGCCGCCCGCCGCGATGCCTACGCCTGCGATGTCACCTACGGCACCAACTCCGAGTTCGGCTTCGACTACCTGCGCGACAACATGGCCGTGCGCCTCTCGGACTGCGTCCAGCGCGGCCACCACTTCTGCATCGTGGACGAGGTCGACTCGATCCTGATCGACGAGGCGCGCACCCCGCTGATCATCTCCGGTGTGCCCGAGGCCGCCACCGACACCTACTACCGCTTCGCCCGCATCGTCCCCACCCTGAAGAAGGGCGTCGACTACGACGTCGACGAGAAACACCGGGCGGCCTCGCCCACCGAGAGCGGCGTCGACAAGGTGGAGAAGGCCCTCGGCATCGAGAACCTCTACCTCGATGTGAACGGCAACCTGGTCAACCACCTGATCCAGGCGCTCAAGGCCCACGCGCTCTACCGCAAGGACAAGGAGTACATCGTCCGCGACGGGGAGTTGCTGATCGTCGACGAGTTCACCGGTCGCGTGCTCGAGGGCCGGCGCTACTCCGAGGGCCTGCATCAGGCGCTCGAGGCGAAGGAGGGGCTGCGTATCCGCGAGGAGAACCAGACCCTCGCGACGATCACGCTTCAGAACTACTTCCGCATGTACGAGAAGCTCTCGGGCATGACCGGTACGGCCGCCACCGAGGCCAACGAGTTCGCGAAGATCTACAACACCGATGTGGTGTCGATCCCCACGCACCGCCCGATGGCGCGCATCGACCACAACGACTTCATCTTCAAGACCAAGGACGCCAAGTTCCGCGCCGTGGTCGAGGAGATCGCCGAGTGCCAGGAACGCGGCCAGCCGGTGCTGGTGGGCACCATCTCGGTCGAGGTGTCCGAGATGCTCTCGGGAATGCTCACCCGTCGCGGCGTCACGCACAACGTGCTGAACGCGAAGAACCACGCCCGCGAGGCGCAGATCATCCAGGACGCCGGCCAAGTGGGCGCGGTGACGATCGCGACCAACATGGCCGGCCGTGGCGTCGACATCAAGCTGGCCGACGGCGTGCCCGAGCTCGGCGGCCTCTACATCGTCGGCACCGAGCGCCACGAGAGCCGTCGCATCGACAACCAGCTGCGCGGCCGCTCCGGGCGTCAGGGGGACCCCGGGGTGACGCGCTTCTTCCTGTCCGCCGAGGACGACCTGGTGCGCATCTTCGCCGGCGATCGCATATACAAGATCCTCGATCGCCTCGGCCCCGGCGAGGACCTGCCCATCGAGGCGAAGATGCTCACCAAGACCGTCGAGGGCGCCCAGAAGAAGGTCGAGGAGCAGAACTTCAACATCCGCAAGCGCGTGCTCGAGTACGACGATGTGCTCAACAAGCAGCGCGAGGTCATCTACGCCGAGCGCCGCCGGGTGCTCGAGGGCGAGGACCTCGGAGACCAGGCGCGCGACTGGGTCGCCGAGACGCTCGTGGGCGTCGTCGACGAGTACGGCGACGAGGAGAGCCTGCCGGCCGACTGGGACCTCGATGCGATGTTCGCCTCGCTGCGCGGCTACGTGCCACTCACCTTCAGCCGTGAGGACATCCAGGCGGAGCTCGAGGACGAGGACGACCCGCTCACGCGCGAGGAGCTGCTCGACCGCCTCGAGGACGACGCGATGGCGCTCTATGACAAGCGCGAAGCCGACCTCGGCCCCGCGCTGGTGCGCGACCTCGAGCGCTGGGTGCTGCTGCAGCTCATCGACCAGCACTGGCGCGAGCACCTCTACAACATGGATTACCTGCGCGAGGGCATCCACCTGCGCGCGCTCGGCCAGAAGGATCCGCTCGCCGAGTACCGCCTCGAGGGCCACTCGATGTTCGACGAGATGATGGGTCTCGTGAAGAACGAGTTCGTGCGGTACATGTTCCACATCGAGGTGGAGCGGCCGCCGGAGGTCGAGGAGCAGCGCGTCTCGGATGTCGGCTACGTCTACCAGGAGGACCCGGTCCAGGGCTTCGTGGCCGACGACGCCGAGCTGACCGACGCCGAACTCGAGGCGCAGGCCGTCGGCCGCCGCACCGCGACCGCCGCCGGGGCCGCCGCCGGTGGAGCGGCGGCCGCCGCGTCGGCGGTGGTTGAGCAGCGCGTGGTCGCCGACGAGGACCGCGTCGGCCGCAACGACCCGTGCCCCTGCGGCTCGGGCAAGAAGTACAAGCGCTGCCACGGCGCGTGAGCCTGACGACACCGCGGTCCACGGCATGAGCGACGACGCGACGACCCTGTCGCTGGACGACCTGGTCCAGCGCGCCGGCCGTCTGCGCGAGCGGGCCGACGTCCTCGGGGAGTACCTCGACCCCGCCCGCCTCGATGAGCGCGTCACCGAGCTCGAGCGCGAGATGGGGGAGCCCTCCTTCTGGGACGACGCGGCCCACGCCGCCGCCGTGTCCGCCGACCACTCCGCCCTCAAGGGCCGCCTCACCACCTACCGCGAGCTCGACGAGGAGCTCACCTCGCTCACCGAGCTGGCCGAGCTGGGGCGCGAGGAGGAGCGCGCCGGCACGCTGGAGGCCGGTTTCCTCGACGAGATCGACGAGGGCCTGACGCGCGCCGACGCCGCCCTCGCCACGCTCGAGGAGGAGCGCCTCTTCTCGGGCGAATACGACCATCACGGCGTGGTCGTCTCGATCCAGTCGGGGGAGGGAGGCACCGACGCCCAGGACTGGACCGAGATGCTCCTGCGCATGTACCTGCGCTGGGCGGAGCGACGCGGGCTGAAGGCCGAGATCAAGGAGGTCCAGGAGGGCGCCGAGGCGGGCCTGAAGTCGGTCGCCTTCACCGTGCAGGGCGCGAACGCCTACGGGCTGATGTCGGCCGAGCGCGGCGTGCACCGGCTGGTGCGCCTGTCGCCGCTCGACGCCGCCAACCGCCGCCAGACCTCCTTCGCCGCCGTCGACGTCGCCCCGATCGTCGACGAGTCGGTCAACATCGAGATCCTCGACAAGGACCTGAAGGTCGACACCTACCGCGCCAGCGGCGCCGGTGGCCAGCACGTCAACAAGACCGACTCGGCTGTGCGCATCACCCACCTGCCCAGCAGGATCGTGGTGCAGTGCCAGAACGAGCGCTCCCAGACCCAGAACCGCGCCACGGCGATGGCCATGCTGCGCGCCCGCCTGGTGCAGCGCGAGATCGAGCGCCGCGAGGAGGAGGCCGCCAAGGAGCGCGGCGAGGTGCGCACCATCGGCTTCGGCAGCCAGATCCGCTCGTACGTGGTGCACCCCTACACGCAGGTGAAGGATCTGCGCACCGGTTACACGGTGGGCAACGCCAACGCCGTGCTCGACGGCGACCTCGACGGGTTCATCCGCGCTGAGCTCGAGCGGCGCGCGCGCGGCGACGAGCCGGGCGGGGGCGACGGGGAGGACTGACCCCCGCACCGTCGAACTCGTGAGGGCCGGAATGCGGCCATCGCATCCGGGCGGTGTTCGCGGGGTTTGACAAGTTCGACGAGACGCGGCTACCCTCCGTGCGCTCGTCGTGCCCCATTCTCCGCGTGCGGTCGCCCCCCATCAGAGGCGCGTCGCGACCCGCGCGCCCCGCTACCCCGCCTCCATGCCCATGAGCACAGAGATCCCCACACCTGCTGAAGCAGATTCCGATCGCGACGAGCGCCGCCGGCTCCGTGGCGCCGGGGAAGGCGCCCTGCCGCGGGCCGACCGCCGCACGGTCCTTCGCCCCGGCGACGGCCCGATGGTGATCTTCGACAACGTCAGCAAGACCTACAACGATGCCGGCGCCGGCCTCAGCGAGGTCTCGCTGTCGATCGACTCGGGGGAGTTCGTGTTCCTGGTGGGGCCCTCCGGTTCGGGCAAGAGCACCTTCATCCGCCTGCTGATCAAGGAACTCGACGCGACCCAGGGCACGGTCACGGTGGGCGGGCGGAACCTGTCGCGCCTGCGGGCGAACAAGGTGCCGTACCTGCGCCGCGCCATCGGCTGCGTGTTCCAGGACTACAAGCTGCTGCAGGGCCGCACCGTGTACGAGAACGTGGCCTACGCGCTGCAGGTGATCGGTGAGAACCCGCGCAGCATCCGCCGCAAGGTTCCCGAGATACTCGCGCTGGTGGGCCTCTCGGAGAAAGCGGGCCGTTACCCCAGCGAGCTGTCGGGCGGCGAGCAGCAGCGCGTGTCGATCGCGCGCGCGTTCGTCAACCACCCGCGCCTGCTGATCGCCGATGAGCCCACCGGGAACCTGGACCCCGAGACCTCCATCGGGATCATGCAGCTGCTGTACCGCATCAACCGCACCGGGACGACGGTGATCATGGCGACCCACGACCGGGAGATGGTCGACAAGATGCAGATGCGCGTCATCGCCCTCGAGGGCGGCCGTGTGGTGCGCGACCAGAAGCAGGCGACCTACGCGCGGGTCGACGCATGAGGCCCCGTTTCTTCCTCGCCGAGGCGTGGCGCTCCATCCGCGCCAACGCCGCCGTGTCGGTGGCGGCGACGGTCACGGTGCTCATCGCGGTGTTCGTGCTCGGCGCTTTCATCCCGTCGTACCTGTACGTCCAGAGCTCCGTGGACGACCAGAAGAACAAGATCGACGTGGCGGTCTACATCGCCGACGGCGCCACCACGGAGGACACGGCGGCCCTCGAGGAGCGCATCGCGGCGCTGAAGGGTGAGGGCACGGTCACCGAGTCGAACTACGTCTCCAAGGATGATGCCCTCGCCGCCATGCGCGAGCGCGTCGACCCCGCTCTGCTCGCCGACCTCACCACCAACGTGTTCCCGGCCTCGTACGACCTCACCCTCTCCGACCCGCAGGACGCGCGCGATGTGGCTCAGGGCCTGGTGGGCCTCAGCGGCCTCGCCACGGACATCGGCGACCCGGAGACCCCGGGTATCTCGTACGGCAGCGAGACCGCCGACAAGCTGTTGCGCGCCGCGCAGTTCATCCAGTGGGCCGGCCTGGCGTTGATCTCGATCCTGCTGGTGGCCTCGGTGCTGCTCATCGGCAACACGATCCGCCTGTCGATCTTCGCGCGCCGTCGCGAGGTCGAGGTGATGAAGCTGGTGGGCGCCACCAACTGGTTCATCCGCTGGCCGTTCGTGATCGAGGGGATCATCTGCGGCCTGGTCGGGGCGATCCTGTCGGTGGCGTTGCTGTACGGCGTGAAGGTCGGCGTGGTCGACCCGTGGCTGAACGACGCCGAGACGCCGCTGAGCGAGAACACCGTCTCGACGATCGGCTTCGCGTCGCTCGCCGCGATGCTCATCGCCGCCGGCGCGGTGGTCGGCGCGCTCGGCAGCGGCCTCACGTTGCGGCGGTTCCTGAAGGTCTGATTCCCCTGGGGTCGCGGCCCCGCCGGTGTGCCCCGCCGGCGGGCCCGTGATCCGACTGGGCTCGCTCCGCCCGCCCCGGCGTATCATCGGTCGGGCCCCGTGATGACGCGACGCCTCCTCAAAGCGGTCTTGGCCGCGTTCGCCGTCCTGGCCATATTCGTGGCGGGGATGGTCGTCGGAGGGCACCCGGAGAGCACCGGGCTGACTCAGCTGCGCGAGCCGGTGCGCGGCTTCTTCCTGGGTGACAGCGGCCAGGACCTCTCCGCGCAGGTGCTCCGGATCCTGCGCGACGAGTACTACCGCGACATCGATGAGACGGCGCTGCAGGAGCGGTCGGTCGACGCCCTGCTGGAGGAGCTCGACGACCCGTACACCACCTACCTCGACCCCGACGAGCTGGCCGCCCTCGACTTCCACAACGACGGGGCCTATGTGGGGGTGGGGCTGCAGGTCGCGGCGCGCGACGAGGCGGTGATGATCACGCGCGTGTTCCCGGACAGTCCCGCCCAGGAGGCGGGCATCCGCGCCGGGGATCGCCTGGTGGCCGTCGGCGGTGACGCCGCCCGCGGCAGCGAACTGGAGTCGGTGCTGGGACGCATCCGCGGCCCCGAGGGCTCCGACGTGGCGCTCACCGTGCGCACGCCGGGAGCGGAGCCCCGCACCCTCGATCTCACGCGCAGCCGCATCAAGGTGCCCGCCGTCGAGGCCCGCATCGTCCGCGACGGCGACCGCTCGGTGGGCTACCTGCGCCTGTTGCGCTTCACGCGCGGCGCCTCCGAGGCGCTGCGGGTGAAGGCCGAGCAGCAGCTGGCCGCCGGCGTCGACGGGCTCGTGCTCGACCTGCGCGAGGACCCGGGTGGCCTGGTGAGCGAGGCGCTCGGCGTCGCCGGGGTGTTCCTGCCAGAGGGCAGCGAGGTGGTGACCACCGAGGGACGAAACTCGCCGCGGCGCACCCTGCGCACCGACGACGAGCCGGTGGGCGAGGGCGTGCCCCTGGCGGTGCTCGTCGACCGCAACAGCGCCAGCTCGTCGGAGATCGTCGCCGGCGCCCTGCGCGACGGGGATCGCGCCACCCTGGTGGGGGAGCGCACCTTCGGCAAGGCGCTGGTGCAGAGCACCTGGCTGCTGCGCGACGGCGGCGCGCTGAAGCTGACCACCGCCCGTTACCTGACCCCCAGCGGGTTCGACCTGGCCGAACGCGGCCTGCCGCCGGACGTGAAGGCCGTCGACGACCCCGGCACGAAGACCGATGAGGCCCTCGACGCCGCCCTCGACCAGCTTGAGACCCGGGGCCCGGCCCCCGACCCGGCTCCGGTGGCGCC
>JBKHVQ010000213.1:0-6898 GCA_046569985.1 Thermoleophilia bacterium
GTTCGGGAACAGGAGGTCGATGAAGCGCTCGGCCGTGGGCTGCGGCTCGTGGTTCGCGAGCCCGGGCCGCTCGTTGGCCTCGATGAAAACGTGCAGGGGCCGGCCGGATCGGGAACCAGGAGATCCAGTCCGGTCACGGGGATCCCCAGCGCCCGGCTGGCGGTGACGCACGCCCGGGCGATCGTGGGGTGCAGTTCCGCGGTGACATCGTGGATGGTACCTCCGGTGTGCAGGTTGGCGGTGCGGCGCACGGCCAGCGGCACGCCCTCCGGAAGGATGTCGTCCATCTGGTGGCCCGCGGCGCGCACCACATCCTCGGTCGCCGCGTCCATCGGTATGCGCGACTCGCCCCCCGTCGCGGCGGACCGGCGCCGGCTCTGGCGTTCGATCAGCGTGCGGATGTCGCGGCGGCCGTCGCCGATCACGGCCGCGGGTCGCCGCACCGCCGCCGCCACGACCTCGTGGTCGATCACCACGACCCGAAGGTCCTCACCGGGGCACATCTCCTCGATGAGCACGTCGGGGCCGTGCCGCTGGGCGAGCCCGACCGCGCGCGCGAGGTCCTCCGGGTCCCTGACGCCCACCGTGATGCCGAGGCCCTGCTCGCCCCTGGCGGGCTTCACCACGACGGCCCCTGCCTCGGCGAGGAAGGCCTCGTTGTGGTCGGGATCGGCGGCCGTGGTCGCCAGGGGGACGCGCAGCCCCGCGGCGCTGAGCACCCTGCGGGTGATGCGCTTGTCGTCGCAGCGGCTCATCGCGATGGCCGTGGTGAGTTCGGAGAGGGACTCGCGGGTCACGATGCGCCGGCCTCCGTGCGTCAGGCGCATCTCTCCCCACTCCGGGTCGATGATCTCGACCTGGATCCCCCGGCGGCGCGCTTCGTCGGCGATGATGCGCGCGTAGGGGTTCAGGGCCTCGTATCCCTCGATGTCGCCGACGAAGAGGCTCTCGTTGATGGGGTTCTTGCGTTTGACGCAGAGGTCCGGGAGCCGCTCGAAGCCCAGGCGCTCGTAGAGCCGGATCGCGCCGGTGTTCTCGGCGAGCACCGACAGGTCCACGTACGCGCGGCCCCGGGCGACGAGTCGCGCGGCGAGGGCCGCGAGGAGCGCCTGGCCGGTGCCGGGCGGGGCGAGGTTCATGTCGACGGTGAGGCACCAGAGGCTCGCGCCGCCGGCGGGGTCGCCGTAGGCGGCGACGTGATCGATTCCGGTGATCGTGCCGATCAGGTCGCCGGTGAGCGGATGCTCGGCGACCAGGTGGAGGAACTCATCGCGGTGGGCGTTGTCGACCAGCGTCTCGACCGGCGCGGTGAGCATCCCGTTCGCGGCGTAGAGGCGGTTGACCGCGTCCGCGTCCGCCTCCCCGCGGAGGCGCCGCACCGGCACCGCCGGCTCGGACCCCTCGAGGGAGGCGGCCGGGAGCGGGAGCCGGTACATGTGCGACGGGTCGATGAAGAACTCGTCGTGGTGCTGGGCGACGAGCACGTGCGGATCGTCGAGGTAGACGCAGATGTCGCGCGCGCCCGCGATCTCGGCGCGCAGCGCGTCGGCCGCGAGCGAGGCGTCCGGGAAGGTGTTGCCGAACACCAGCCGGCCCCAGCCGCAGTCGAGGACCACCCCGGTGCGCTCCGGGGTGGCCGAGCCGGCGGCCTGTCCCCGGCTGTGAGGCGGTGAGGGGTCCCCTCCGGGGCCCGCCGCCTCGCGCGCCGCGCCACGGTCGTTCGCGCTCATCGCACGCCCTGGGCCTGGAGCCACCTCTCCAGCAGCCCGAGTTGCCAGAGCCGGTTGCCGCGAAGCGGCGTGAGCGCTCCGTTGGGATCGGCGAGCAGCGCGTCGACGCGCTCGGGGCGGAACAGCCCGCGGTCACGCGCCGCGGGGTCGTGCAGCGCCTCGCGGACCCGATCGAGGACGCGGCCCTCGAGGTGCGTGATGCCCGGGACGGGGAAGTAGCCTTTGGGTCGGTCGATCACCTCGTGGGGCAGAACGCGCCGCCCGATGTCCTTGAGCACGCCCTTCCCGCCTTGGGCCAGCTTCAGCTCCGGGGGGCACGTGGCGGCCAGTTCCACGAACTCGTGGTCGAGGAACGGCACCCGGGCCTCGAGGCCGTGCGCCATGGTCATGTTGTCGACCCGTTTGACCGGGTCGTCCACAAGCATCACCTGCGTGTCGATGCGCAGGGCGGCGTCGACAGCGGTGTCGGCGCCGTCGGCGGCGAAGTGGTCGCGCACGAACGAGCGGGAGGGGTCGCCCCCGGCATATGCGCCCTCGCCCAGGAGGTCGCGCATGTCCGCGTCGTCGCGGTCGAAGAAGGCCTGCGCATAGACATCGAGCGCGTCCGCGCGCGCGACGCCGGTGAGTGGCGGATACCAGTGGTAGCCGCCCAGGATCTCGTCCGCGCCCTGCCCGGACTGCACCACCTTGAGGTGCTGTGCCACGGCCTCGCTGAGCAGGTAGAAGGCGACGCAGTCGTGGCTGACCATCGGCTCGGACATCGCGGCGACGGCCCGCTCCAGCGGGTCGGCCAGGTCTGTGGCCGCGATCGTGATGCGGTGATGGTCCGTGGCGAAGCGCTCCGCGATCACATCCGAGTAGCGGAACTCGTCGCCCTCGTGCCCGCCCTGCGACTCGAACCCGATGGAGAAGGTCGACAGGCCGGTCTGGCCCTCGGCGGCGAGCAGGGCGACCACCAGGCTCGAATCGAGGCCGCCGGAGAGCAGCACCCCGACGGGCACGTCGGCGACCATGCGCCGCCGCACGGCGGTCGTCAGCGACGCATGCAGGGCGTCCTGCCAGTCACGCTCGCTCCAGTCGGCGCGCTCCGCGACCCGGCCGAACGAGGCCGTCCAGTAGCGACGGTCATGCACCGATCCGTCGGACTCGATGACGCGCACGGTGGCCGGCGGCAGCTTGCGCACGCCGCGCAGGATCGTCCGCGGCGGGGGCACCACGGAGTGGAAGGTCATGTAGTGGTGGAGCGCGACCGGGTCGATGCTCGTGTCGATGTCCCCGCCGGCGAGGAGCGCCGGCACGGTGCTGGCGAACCGGATGCGGTCGGCGGTCTCGGCGATGTAGAGCGGCTTGATCCCGAGGCGGTCGCGGGCCAGCACCACGCGGCCGCCGTCGCGTTCCACGATGGCCACGGCGAACATGCCTACGAGGTGGTCGACGAAGTCCAGGCCCCACTCGCGGTATGCCTTCAGCACCACCTCGGTGTCGCCCGAGGACGCGAATGCGTGCCCGCGGCCTTGGAGTTCGCGCCGCAGTTCGCGGTAGTTGTAGATGCAGCCGTTGAACACGCCCGACAGGCCGGCGTGGGGATCGACCAGCGGTTGCCCCGACGCGTTCGAGAGATCGATGATCTTCAGCCGGCGGTGGGCGAGGGCGACGGGCCCCTGAGCCCATGCCCCCGACGCGTCGGGTCCGCGATCGCGCATGGTGGCCGCCATGCGTCCGACCGATCCGACATCGGCATCGCCACCGTCCCGTCGGATCTCGCCCGCGAATCCACACATGGCTCCCAATGCTCTCATACCGGCGGCCGACCTCGCTCACGGGCCGGGCATCGCGTCCCGCGCCGCCGGGCGCCGCTCAGCGGACGGAGCCGCCCCCGGGGCTCACGGGGGGCACGAGGCCGGCCAGCCACAGGCGGCCGAGGGCACCCACGACCTGCGGGTCGAACTGGCTGCCCGCGCGGCGGCGCACCTCGGCCAGGGCGTCATCTTGGCTGCGCGCGCTCTTGTAGGTGCGTACGTTGGTCATCACATCGAACGAGTCGGCGACGGCCATGATGCGCGCCCCCGCGGGCACGTCGTCGCCGGCGAGGCCGGCGGGGTATCCGGCCCCGTCGGCGCGCTCATGGTGGTGGCGGACCCACCTGACCTGCTCGGCGTCGAGCACCCCCACGACGATCTCGGCACCGAGGTCGGCGTGCATCGCGACCTGGGCGAACTCGTCTCTGGTCAGCCGGTCGGGCTTGAAGAGGACAGCGTCGGGGACGCCGATCTTCCCGATGTCGTGCACCTGCGCGGCGTGGTAGAGGCGTCGCGCGTCGTGTGCGCTCCACCGGAGCGCGCGGGCGAGGCGCTCGGAGAGGACGGCGACGCGGTCGGAGTGCGCGCGGGTGTCGGGATCCCTCGCGTCGACCGTCTGCGCCAGGGCCCTCAGGGCGGCGCGCGATGCCTCCCGCTGCAGACGCTGAGCCCGCTCCTCGGCGCTGGTATCCACCATCCGCCCCGGGTCATGGGCCTCGACGCGGTTGCGTCCCTCGGACTTGGCCCAGTAGAGGGCGGCGTCGGCCCTGGCCAGGAGCGACTGAGCGTCGGCGTCGCCGCCTGCCGTGGCGACGCCGGATGAGATCGTGAGGTGCCCGATTCCGGTGAAAGAGGATCCCGCGACGGCGATGCGTGCGCGTTCGGCGACGGCGAGCGCCTGGGCGATCGGGGTCTCGGGCATGAGCCAGGCGAACTCGTCGCCGCCGATGCGCGCGATCAGGTCGCGCGGGCGCGCGATCGCGCCGAGGGCGGCGGCGATCTCCGCCAGGACGGGCTCGCCGCTGGTCTGCGCGAGCAGGTCGCTGAAGCCGTCGAACCCGTCGACATCGAGCAGCGCGACGCTGAGGTCGGAGCCGGTCTCCCGTGCCGAGGCGAGCTCCGCGACGAGGGTGCGCCGGAACGCGCGGTCGTTCGCGAGTCCGCTGACCGGGTCGGAGAACGCCTGGGATGTCAGTTCGGCTCGGGTGCGGGCGTGGGACAGAGCAACGTCGGTGAGCTGCGCGACCCGGCCCAGGCGCTCCTCGGCGTCGGCGGGCACGGGGACGCCTCGCGGCATGGCGACCACCAGGCAGCCCCAGAGCGCCCCGTCGCGACGGAGGGCGGCCATGGCGCCGGGCCGGTGAAGGGGGTGGGGCCCCGAGTTCAGGGCCGCGAGCTCATCCACGCGGATCGCCCCGCCGCTTGCGCGCACGGCGCGCAGGTCGTCGCACTCGGCGGCCCGTCCTCCCACGCGGGCGAGGCGCGGGATGAGGGCCGCCAGCGGTGCCGTCAGCTCGACTGCCGCGATCTCGGCGTCGCCCCCCGACCCGGGGTCGACGTGGAGCACCCAGGCGCCGTCGGCGCCGATCAGCGCCCGGGTCTCACGGGCGATCAGCGCCAGGACACTCTCGATGGGCGGGTCCTCCAGTACCGCCGCCCCGATGCGCGCGAGGGCGGCCTCGGTGAGCTGCGCGCGACGGACGGAGGAGATGTCGGTGATCACCTCGACGGCGCCCTGGTCGGGACGCCCGTCCATGAGCGGCGCGTGCCCGAGCAGCACCGTGCGCGGGCCGTCGGCGCCGCGCAACTCGACCTCCAGCGGCGCCGGGCGCTCGCCTCCGAGGGCGCGCCTCAGGTTGAGCATGGCCGCATCGCGGCAGTCGGCGCTCCACCACGGGAAGGGGGCGCTGATCGCGCCCAGGTCGGCGCAGTCGCGGCCGGTGATGTCGCGGAAGCGCGCGTTGGCGCGCGCGATGCCCAGGCCGGGGGTCACGAGGGCGATGCCGTCCTGTGCCTGCCCGATGAGCGCCTCGGAGCGGTCGCGCTCGTCGATGAGATCGCGTGTGCGGGCGACGACCTCCTGCGCGACCTGCTCCTCGCGCCGGCCGTTCTGCAGGATCAGGGCGCCGACCATCAGCGCGGCGAGCCCCCCGAGGCCGGCGACGAGAAACGGGATGCCCGCGCTCGGGCTGTCGGTCCCCCACGCGCGCACCGTCCAGACGCGTCCGTACGCCGAGAGGCTGCGCGGCGCGACGTGGTCCGGCACCGCGCCGGTGGCCATGATCGTCGTCGGGCCGTCGGAGACGCTGAGACGCAGATCGGGGGCGACCGCCAGCACCGCACGGGTGAGGTCCGCGTAGCCGATGGCCGCGATCAGCAGCCCTCGCGCCTTGCGTCCGTCGTCCATGGGGCCGTCGGCGGGGGCCATCATTGCGGTGCCCGGTGTGCCCTCGCCGAGCAGCGTCACGGGTCGCGTGATGCGCGCGGCGCCCGTCCTCATGGCCGCGGACAGGACCCTGCGCCGAACAGGGTCGGTGCTCAGGTCCACGCCGAGGAACTGCCGAGGCGATGGCGGCGGAGGTGCCACGTAGAGGACGGGGACCGTCAGCCACGTGTGGGTCGCCACCTTCGCCGCGGCCCCGGCGGTCGTGAGCAACCCGACCCCCAGGCCGGCGGTCCCGGCGAAGGCCGCGAGCTCCGGCCCGGCGAGGGCGGGCGCCCATGCGACCCGGACGACGCTCGCGGGGAGCGGCATCGCGGTGAAGAAGCGCCCGAACTCGTCGGCGGTCGCGACCTCCTGCTCGCTCAGGAAGGCGCCCCCCGCGCGCAGGGTGGTCTCGATCCGGTCGAGTTCCGCGCGGAGGATATCGGCCGCCAGTTCGGTTCTCTCCCGGTTCTGCTCGTCCACATGCCGCTGCTCATGGCCGTGGAGGAGGACTCCCGCGGACACGGCGATGCCGAGCAGGATGAGCGTGACCGCCACGGCGACGATCGCCGAGCGCCGCGTGGGTGTGACCCGCATCGCCGCAGACTATGGACCGGGCGGCCCCGGCGGGCGGCCGGCCGCCCTGCCGCCGTGCCGGACGCCGCGGGCCTACGGGCGCAACAGGTAGAAGCGCCAGAACTCGCTCTCGATCGGAAGCACCTCCACCGAGCCGAAGCCCGCCTCCTGCGCGAAGGCCCGGACGGTGCCGGCCCTCATGACGGTGCCCGTGCCGGCCGGGTCCTCCCCGACCATGCCGACCGGGAGGCAGTGCGTGACGCTGAACCCGTAGTAGAGGAGCTCGACCTCGCCCGCATCGAGGCGGAAGCCGTCCGCCACGCGTTCGTCGCCGATCAGCACGAGCCCGCCGGGCCCGAGCAGTCCGC
>JBKHVQ010000214.1:0-4514 GCA_046569985.1 Thermoleophilia bacterium
CGCCGCCGGGCCCGGCGCCACGGCGGCGGCCCTTGCAGTCCTCGGGTCGCTGCGCGACCGGGGACTGCTGGGCGAACGCCAGCACGGGATGCCCGTCCGCATGCTCGGCTGACGGGTCTTCACTGCATCCCCTCACCGGGATAGCCTCGATCCATGTTCGGCCTCCTCAACCGCCGCGAGCGCCGCGCCCGGCGCCTGCGCGAGCGCGGCGTACCGACACGGGCACTGGTCGTCGACGCCCAGCCGGCCGGCGGCGGCCGATGGAGGGCCACCCTCCTCATCGAGCCGGCCGGGGCGAACAGTTTCGTCGCATACGTCGAAGCCGACTGCCCGTCGGGCGAACGGCCGGCCCGCGGCGCCGAAGCGCAGGTGCTCCTCGAGCCCGGCACCAACGGGCCGGTGCTCATGACCGGGCCGCTACCCACCGAGGGAGCGGACGGCACGCCCCCGGGCCCGCACGGAGGGCTCGGCGGCCTCGGCGCGAACGACGCCGGCGTCCACACGCACACGCAGATCACGGTGAACGGGGTGCCCGTCGACCCCTCCGACGCAACCGGCTCCATACCCCCCGGCACCCCGCCCGACCAGCTTCGCGAACTCGCGGCGACCGACCCCGCGGGGGTCGCCCAGGAGATCCTGCGCGCCCTCGCCGCCGGAGAACTCACAGGCGCCGAGATCCACGTCCAGGAGCCCGTCCAGATCACCGGCGACGCGGCCCGGCAGATGATCGAGGGGCTCGCGGCCTCGGGACTCCTCACCCCCGGGCAACTGGAACAGATCCGCAAGAACGTGCCCTGAGGGCACGCGGCGCTACACGACCTCGCGGACCCCGCCGTTGATCAGGTCCAGGACCGCGCCGCGCACGTTGTCGGTGTGCAGCAGGAACGGCGAACTGCGCACCAGTTCCATCGCGTGACGCACGCTCTCATCGAGATCGTCGAAACCGCCGGGCCGCCACGAGGGACGCTCGCCGGAGCGATCGAGCAACCGCTGCTCGAACGCCTCGTCGTCGAGCCCGTGGACGCTGCAGCCGATGTGCTGCACGATCAGCACGCCGGTCGTCCCGAGGAAGTGCTGCGAGAGCGAAAGCGACCGGATCACCCCGTCGTCGACGACGCCGCCCGCGTTGCGGATCAGGTTCACATCACCGGGATCGAGACCGAAGACGACCGCGGGATCGATGCGCGAATCCATGCATGTGACGACGGCTATCCCCGTCGACGGCGGGGCCGGTGCGCGAGCGCCGCCGAAGAGAGCCGCGTAGGCGAGCTGGCGATCGATGGCCATGGCGCGGGCACTCTCGCATCTGCGGCCCGCGCGCACAATCCGGGCCGGCGCACCGGCCCGCCCATCTCAGCGGATCAGGTGCTGAGCAGAGCGAACAGCGCGACCACCCAGATGCCGATGACCGCCAGGGCCACCGGCCAGCCGCCGCTGAACGCGATGGCGACCGTGATCGTGGCGACCACCGCGCCGCCGACCACAAGCCACTTCGCCCAGTTGAGCTGGTCGCGCTCACGGGCGTTGAAGTCGGCCACCGGGGCCTCGCGGGGCGCGAGGGCGGTGCCACCCCCGGTGGCCTCCATGTAGGAATCGAGCGCGCGCATCACATCGCGCGCCGCGCGCTCCGGGTCGGGGGCTCCGGCGAGCTCGCTGAGGGCGTCCTCAAGGAGGGCGCGATGGGCCTCGCGCTCGGAGCGGGAGAGGGGCGGGCGGTTGTCGCTCACGTGCGAATCGTAGCGACTCCACTCACCCGTGGATGTGTGAGAAGCTCCCCGCGTGCCCCGCACCGTGTGCACCACCGGCCCCATCACGGGCACAGGAGCATCGTGAACCGGACCGTCCTGGTGGTCGGCGCCGGCGGGCGTGAGCACGCGCTCGTTCGCGCGCTGCAGCGCTCCCCCCAGCGCCCGCACGTCATCTGCGCTCCGGGCAACGCGGGCATCGCCCGCGACGCGGAGGTCGCCGCTGTGGACGCCACCGACGTCGACGGCCTGGTGGCCCTCGCCCGGGAACGCGACGCCGACCTTGTGGTGGTCGGCCCGGAGGCCCCGCTGGTCGCCGGCGTGTGCGACGCGATGCGCGCCGCCGGCATCCGCGCCTTCGGTCCCTCCGCCGAGGCGGCGCGCCTGGAGGGCAGCAAGGCCTTCGCCAAGGAGATCATGGCCGCCGCGGGCGTGCCGAGCGCCCGCTCCTTCACGGTGACCGACCTCGACGCGGGCCTGAGGGCCGTCGCCGAGCTCGGCGTGCCGGTGGCCGTGAAGGCCGACGGGCTGGCGGCCGGCAAGGGCGTCGTGGTGGCGCGCACCGAGCGGGAGGCCCGCGAGGCGCTCGAGGCCTGCCTGGTCGACTCGGCCTTCGGCGACGCCGGGGCCGTCGTCGTGGTCGAGGAGGGGATGACCGGCCCCGAGGTCTCGCTGCTGGGCATCTGCGACGGCGAGCGGGTCGCGCGCTTCCCGGCGGCCCGCGACTACAAGCCGATCGGCGACGGGAACACCGGGCCGAACACCGGCGGCATGGGTTCCGTCTCGCCGGTGGCCGACATCCCGGACACGCTCGCCGACGAGCTGGTGCGCAGCGTCCACCTGCCCGTGGTGCGCGAGATGTCGCGGCGCGGGGTGCCCTTCGCCGGGGTGCTGTACGCCGGGATCATGATGACCCCCGACGGCCCACGGGTGCTGGAGTTCAACGCCCGCTTCGGCGACCCCGAGACGCAGGCCCTGCTGCCGCGCATCGACGAGGACCTGGTGGAGCTGCTCACGCGCGCCGCCGACGGCGAGCTGGAGGACCGCCCGGTGCGCGTCGGCGCGGGAGCCGCCGTCGCCGTCGTGCTGGCCGCGGCCGGCTACCCGGGCACCCCGCGCACCGGCGATGCCATCGAGGGCCTCGACGAGGCCGCCGCCGCCGGCGCCGAGGTGTACCACGCGGGCACCGCCGCGAGGGACGACGGCGCCATCGTGACCGCGGGCGGGCGCGTGCTGGCGGTCAGCGCGGGGGGCGACACCGTCGCCGACGCCCGCGCGAAGGCCTACGCCGCCGCCGAGCGGGTGCGCTTCTCAGGACGCCAGATGCGCTCCGACATCGCCGCCGGCCTGTAGCCGGCGCCGCCACGCCCACCCGACCCGAGGTGCCCCGCCCGTGATCCCCCGCTATTCCCGTCCCGCCATGTCGGCCGTCTGGACCGAGGAGGCCAAGCTCGGCCGCTGGCTCGAGGTGGAGCTGGCCGTCTGCCGGGCGTGGGCGGCGCGCGGGGTGATCCCGGCCGAGGACCTCGCCGAGATCGAGGCGAAGGCCGGGTTCTCCGTCGAGCGCACCCTCGAGCTGGAGAAGACCACCAACCACGACGTGGTGGCCTTCCTCACCGACGTGAACGAACGCATCGGCCCGGCGTCGCGCTGGATCCACTACGGGATGACCTCCTCGGATGTGCTCGACACCGCGACCGGCCTCGCCGTCAAGCGCGCGGGGGAACTGCTGCTGGCCGAGCAGGCCGCGCTGACGGCGACCCTCAGGCGCATGGCCCTGGAGCACCGCGACACCCTCTGCGTGGGCCGCACCCACGGCGTGCACGGCGAGGTGACCACCTTCGGCCTGAAGCTCGCCAACCACGCCATGGAGAGCCGCCGCAACGAGCAGCGCCTCGCCGAGGCGATCCGCGGGGCGAGCGCCGGGACCCTCTCCGGCGCCGTCGGCACATACGCGATGCTCGACCCGGACCTCGAAGCCCGCGTGCTCGCCGAGCTCGGCCTCGACGCCGAACCGATCCCCACCCAGGTGGTGGCGCGCGACCGTCACGCCCAGCTGATCGCCACGATGGCCGTCGCCGCCGCGTCGCTGGAACGGCTCGCGGTGGAGCTTCGCCACCTGCAGCGCACCGAACTGCGCGAGGCCGAGGAGGCCTTCGGGGTCGGCCAGAAGGGCAGCTCCGCCATGCCCCACAAACGCAACCCCATCACCGCCGAGCGCATCTCCGGCATGGCCCGCCTGCTGCGCGGCAACGCGATCGTCGCGATGGAGAACGTCGCCCTGTGGCACGAGCGCGACATCTCGCACTCCTCGGCCGAGCGGGTGATCTTCCCCGACGCGTTCCTCGCCCTCGACTACATGCTGGCCCGCACCCGCACGCTGGTGGAGGGCCTGGTCGTCCATGCCGGCCGCATGGCCGAGATCGTCGCGTCCTCCCACGGCCTGGTCTACTCCCAGCGGGTCCTGCTCGGGCTCGTGGAGCGCGGATTGACGCGTGAGCAGGCCTACGCACTGGTGCAGCGCAACGCGATGCGCGCCTGGGACGAGGGGCGCCCGCTGCGCGAACTGCTGGGCGCCGACGCCGAGGTGGCCGCGGTGATCGGGTCAGCCGACCTCGACGCCCTGTTCGACCCGGCGTGGTACACCCGTCATGTCGATGCCCTGATGGCGCGAGTGGAGGCTCTCTAGATCGTGACGGGTGAGGCACCGGTGCTGCGGGGGAAGGTCCGCGAGGTCTACCGCGCGGGCGACGACCGCCTGGCGATGGT
>JBKHVQ010000215.1:0-8168 GCA_046569985.1 Thermoleophilia bacterium
AAGCCCCCCTCGCTGAAGGCGACCTTCAAGCCGTGGAAGTCCCTGGTGCACGATGACGCGTGGGGCGCCACCCGCGACTGAGTCGCGGTCGGAGCGCCGGCCACGCCGGCGCTCCTTCGCGCCACCCGGTCAGTGGCCGATCGTGGCCTTGAGGACCACGATCAGGGCCCCGATGCCCACGTTGATCGAGGCGATCGTGACGGCCCCGGCCACGCCCAGGTTCGCCGCCCGCGCGAGGGCGATGCCCCAGGCGGCGAGCAGCACCAGGCTCACCACGGCGACGATCCACACCGCCGCGCCCGTGGAGAACAGGCCGAGGTCGGCGAGCGTGAGGATCATCCACGCGGGCACGGCGGACACGATCATCGGCAACTGATCGACGCCCTCCGCGCGCACCCGCGCGCGCGTGGGTGGGTTTTCGGTGCGGATCCACTCCGCGACCAGGTGGGCGTGCATGTGCGCCAGCCAGAACACCAGGCTGGTGGCGGCGACAGCCGCGGCCATCACGCCGGCGTCGGGCTCCTTCTTGAACGACAGCGCGGTGACGACGGACAGTGCGATCAACAATCCATAGATGCCCGCCGCGCTGCGACCCGAGCGGACGTTCCGCCATGACCGGGTGAGGAGCCTGGTCCCGCCGCGATGGCGCCCCGCCGGCGCGGTGGTCACCGCGTGCGCCCACCGAGGTAGAGGTCGGTGATCGTGCCCTCCGCGGCCTCCGCCGCGAGCATGAGCGTCTCCGACAGGGTCGGGTGCGGGTGGATCCCCAGGGCGAGGTCCTCGGCGTCGGCGCCCATCTCGATGGCGTGGACGGCCTCCGCGATCAGTTCCCCCGCGCCCGCGCCGACCACGCCGACGCCCAGCAGGCGGCGCGACCCGGGATCGACGATCACCTTCGTCCGCCCCTCGGGGCGCCCCATCGCGAGGGCGCGGCCCGATGCCGACCACGGGATCGCGGACACCTCGATGTCGATGCCGCGGGACGTCGCCTCGGTCTCGGTGAGCCCCGTCCACGCGATCTCGGGGTCGGTGTAGGCCACCGACGGGATGCTGCGGGCATCAAAGGCGACCGTCTGCCCGGCGATGACCTCCGCGGCCACCTTGCCCTGATGGGTCGCGCGGTGGGCCAGCATCGGGTTTCCGGTGATGTCACCGATGGCGTGGATGTGCGGCACGTTGGTGCGCAGTTGCCCGTCGACGGCGATCACTCCACTCTCGTCCACCTCGACGCCCGCCGCGTCCGCGCCGATCACGGACCCGTTCGCCCGCCGCCCCACCGCGACCAGGACGCGGTCGAAGACGGCCGGCTCCGGCGGGTTCTCGCCTCCGTAGGTGACCGTCAATCCGTCACCGCCCGCCTCGACGCTCTCGACGCGCGTCCCGAGGTGGATCGCCTCGTAGCGCTTCGAGATCCGCCTCTGCAGTGGCCTCACGAGGTCGGGGTCGCAGCCGGGGATGAGCTGCTCGAGCATCTCGACCACCGTCACCGACGAGCCCAGCGCGTCGTAGACGGTCGCCATCTCCAGGCCGATGATCCCACCCCCGATCACCAGCAGGCGCCCGGGCACGTCCTCCAGTTCCAGGGCCGCAGTGGAGTCCATGACGCGCGGGTCGTCGGGCAGGCCCGGGAGCCGCACCGGCTCCGACCCGGCGGCGATGACGGCGTTGCGGAACTCGATGGTGCGCTCACCGTCCGGGCCGTCCACGCGCACGGTGGTGGGCGAGGTGAAGGTGCCGGTGCCGCGCACCACGTCGACCCTGCGCGACTCCGCCATCGACGCGAGGCCCGAGTTGAGCGTGGAGATGACCTTCGCAGTCGCCGCCCGCAGCGCGTCCAGATCGACCTTCGGCGCGTCGAAGGTGATGCCCATGGCGGCGGCGTCCCCGGCGTCCGTGATCACCTTCGCCGCGTGCAGCAGGGCCTTGGAGGGGATGCAGCCGACATTCAGGCACACCCCGCCCAGCACCGAGTGACGCTCCACGAGAACGACCGAGAGCCCCAGATCGGCGGCGCGGAACGCCGCCGTGTAACCGCCCGGGCCGGAGCCGAGCACCAGCACATCGACGGGGTCGCTCACAGCAGCATTCTGCGCGCGTCGGAGAGCAGGGTCCCGAGGTGGGTGGTGAAGCGCGCCGCCGCGGCGCCATCGATGACCCGGTGGTCGTAGGACAGCGACAGCGGCAGCATCAGACGCGGCTGGAACTCACCGTCGACCCACACCGGCTTCATCGCCGAGCGCGACACGCCCAGGATCGCGACCTCCGGCGCGTTGATGATGGGCGTGAACGACGTGCCGCCGATGCCGCCGAGGCTGGTGATCGTGAAGGTTCCGCCGCGCATGTCCTCCGCCGAGATGGTGCCCTCGCGCGCCGCGGAGGAGAGCGTGACGAGCTCGCGGGCGATCTCCAGCAGGCCCTTGCGGTCGGCATCGCGGATCACGGGGACCAGCAGGCCGCCCGGCGTGTCCACCGCGAAACCGATGTTGGTGTAGCGCTTGAGCACCAGCTGGTCGCCGGCGAGCGACGAGTTGAACTCGGGGAATGCCCGCAGGGCGGAGGCGCAGGCCTTGATCAGCAGCGAGACCATGGTCAGCTTCACGCCGTCGTCGGCGTGGGCCGCGTTGATCTCCTTGCGGAAGGCCTCCAGCTCGGTGATGTCCGCCTCGTCGTGCTGGGTGACGTGCGGGATCATGATCCAGTTGCGCGTGAGGGCCGGGCCGGCGATGCGCTTGATGCGCGAGAGCTCGGCGGTCTCGATCTGGCCGTAGGCGGCGAAGTCCACCTCCGGCCACGGGGGCAGGCCGCCCGGCGCGCCTGCCGCCGCGCCGAGGGGAGCCGCCTGCGGACGCCCGCCCTCGGCGGCCGCCTGGACGTCCTCCTTGGTGATCCGCCCCTTGCGGCCGGTGCCCTCGACCGCCGCGATGTCGACCTCCAGTTCGCGCGCCAGGCGTCGCGCCCCGGGACCCGCATAGACCGGACCGGAGTCCCGGCCGGACGATCCCGCCGCGGCGGGACCCTGCTCGGGTTCCTCGGCCTCGTCCGTCGCGGCCTCGCGGGCGGGCTCTCGTGCCTCATCGGGCACCTCGGCCTGCGCCTCGCCCGAATCCGCGCTTTTTGCAGGGGTTTCCCCAGTATCACTGACGGTCAACGTGAGGATGAGGTCGCCCTGGGAGACCTCATCACCGACCTTGCTGGCGATCGACTCGACGGTGCCGGCCGCCGGCGAGGGCACCTCCATGGTCGCCTTGTCCGACTCGAGGACGATGAGGGGGTCTTCGGGGGCCACGGTCGCACCGACCTCGACCAGCACCTCGATCACGGGCACGTCGGTGAAGTCCCCGATGTCGGGGACCAGGACCTCGCGCGTCGTTACCTCAGCCATGGCGCCTCCGCGTCGGGGTCGATGTCGTACCGGGTGATCGCGCCGGCCGCGACGGCCGGGTCGAGCGTGCCGTCCTCGGCGAGCGCCCAGAGGGCCGTCACCGCGACATTGTGCCGATCGACCTCGAAGAACCGGCGCAGGGTGGAACGCTCGTCGCTGCGTCCGAAGCCGTCGGTGCCGAGAACGTGGAAGTCACCGCGCACGTGGGGCCGGATCTGGTCCGGGAAGGTGCGGATGTAGTCGGTCGCCGCGATCACCGGGCCGTCCCGGTCGGCGAGCATCCGCTCCACGTACGACCGCCGCGGCTCCTCGGTGGGGTGCAGGCGGTTCCATCGCTCCACCGCCATGCCCTCGCGACGCAACTCGGTGAAGCTGGTGGCGCTCCACACGTCCGCCACCACGCCGAAGTCGTCGCGCAGCAGGTCGGCCGCGGCCAGCACCTCGCGGAGGATCGACCCGGAGCCCATCAGCTGGACGCGCGGCCCGGAGCCCTCGCCCTCGCGCAGCAGATACATGCCGCGCAGGATCCCCTCCTCGTCGCCCTCACGCAGACCCGGCTGCGAGTAGTTCTCGTTCAGGAGGGTGATGTAGAAGTAGACATCCTCCTGCTCGCCGTACATACGGCGCAGGCCGTCGTGGATGATCACCGCGACCTCGTGGGCGTAGGTGGGGTCGTAGGCGACACAGCGGGGGACCACCGAGGCCAGGACGTGGCTGTGGCCGTCCTCGTGCTGGAGGCCCTCCCCGTTGAGGGTCGTGCGCCCGGATGTGCCGCCCAGCAGGAAGCCGCGGGTGCGGTTGTCGGCCGCCGCCCACGTCAGATCACCGACCCGCTGGAAGCCGAACATCGAGTAGAAGATGAAGAACGGGATCATCTGCAGGCCGTGATTGGCGTACGAGGTGCCCGCGGCGATCAGCGACGACAGCGCCCCCGCCTCGGTGATGCCCTCCTGCAGCACCTGGCCCTTGACGTCCTCGCGGTAGAACGCCAGCTGGGCCGAGTCCTCGGGTTCGTACAGCTGGCCCAGGTGGGAGTAGATCCCGATCTGGCGGAAGAGGCCCTCCATGCCGAAGGTGCGCGACTCGTCGGCGACGATCGGCACAACGTGCGGGCCGACCTCCTTGTTGCGCAGCAGGGTGCTCAGCACCCGCACGAAGGCCATCGTGGTCGAGATCTCGCGCTCGCCGGTGCTCTCGAGCTGGGACTGGAAGTCGGCCAGCGGCGGGATCGGCAGCGCCGGCGCGCTCGCCACCCGCGCCGGCAACCAGCCTCCGAGCGCGGCGCGCCGCTCGTGCAGGTACTTGGCCTCCGGGCTGTCCTCGGGGAAACGGAAGAAGGCCGCCTCGGCGGCCTCCTCGTCGCTGAGGGGCACGCCGAAGCGGTCGCGGAAGCGCATCAGCGCCTCGCCGGACATCGTCTTGAGCTGGTGGGTGGCGTTCTGGCCCTCACCGCTGCCCATCCCCATGCCGTAGCCCTTGACGGTCTTCGCGAGGATCACCGTCGGCTGACCGGTGTGGTTCACGGCCGCGTGGTAGGCGGCATAGATCTTGTGCGGGTCGTGGCCGCCGCGGTTGAGGGCGCGGAGCTCCTCGTCGCTCATGTGGGCGACCATCGCCTTCAGCTCCTCGTTGGCGCCGAAGAAGTGCTCGCGCACATACTCCCCGCCGCGCGACTTGTAGGTCTGGTACTCCCCGTCGACGACCTCCTCCATGCGCTGGCGCAGCAGGCCGTTCTCGTCGGCCTCCAGGAGCGGGTCCCAGCGCCGGCCCCAGATCGCCTTGATCACGTTCCAGCCCGCGCCGCGGAAGCTGGTCTCCAGCTCCTGGATGATCTTGCTGTTGCCGCGCACCGGGCCGTCGAGGCGCTGCAGGTTGCAGTTGATGACGAAGATGAGGTTGTCGAGCTGCTCCTCGCCCGCGAGGGCGAGGGCCCCCTTCGCCTCGGGCTCATCCATCTCGCCGTCGCCCATGAAGGCCCAGACGTGCCGGTCGGACGTGTCCTGAAGGCCCCGGCCGTGAAGGTACTTCATGAATCGGGCCTGGTAGATCGCCATCAGGGGCCCGAGGCCCATCGACACGGTCGGGAACTGCCAGAAGTCGGGCATCAGCCACGGGTGCGGGTACGACGACAGGCCGCCCGGTGCGACCTCGTGGCGGAAGTTGACCAGGTGCTCCTCGTCCAGGCGGCCCTCGAGGAAGGCCCGCGCGTAGAAGCCGGGAGAGGAGTGCCCCTGCAGGTAGATGAGGTCGCCGCCGTGATCGTCGGTGCGCCCGTGCCAGAAGTGGTTGAAGCCCACCTCGTAGAGGGTGGCGGCGGAGGCGAAGCTGGCGATGTGGCCCCCGATCCCCGACGAGCGCTTGTTGGCGCGCACCACCATCGCCAGGGCATTCCATCGGATCGCCGAGCGGATGTTGTGCTCGATCTCCTGGTCACCGGGGATGGGCACCTCGTCCTCGACCGGGATCGTGTTCACGTAGGGGGTGCTGACCACGGCGGGTGTGGGCGCCCCCTGGCGGCGCGCGTCGTCGAGCAGGCGGCCGAGGATGTGGGTGGCGCGCTCCGCGCCGTCGTGCTCGATGACCGCCTGGAGCGCGTCGAGCCACTCCTGCGTCTCATCGGGGTCGATGTCCACGCGGGCCACCATGGCCCGTGCGGACCGCAGTTCGTCCTCGGTCATCCTCGGACCCCCTCGGTCGACGTCGGTCCACACAATATGTCACACGCCGCGGCGTGTCGGACGCCTCCGGGCGCAGGTGTCACGCGATCTGGTCGACGACCGTCTTCGCCTCTGCCAGCCCGAGGCCGGTGCGCTCGCGCAGCAGCTTGATGGCCTGGATCTTGTTGCCCGCCAGGGCGAGCTCGACGACCTCGGGCGGGAACGCCGCCGCCGCGCCGGTGTCGGCGGCAGCGGCCGGCTGGGGATGGTCGAGCAACCGGTACAGCTCGGCCACCTTGGCCTCGAGCGCCTCGATGCGTGCGATCAGCTCGTCGGACATCACCCCTCCCGGATGTGACCCGCCGCAACCCTACTCCCGCCCGGTGCTCGCGCGGTGATCGACGGATGGGCGGGACGCCGGCCGCGCCCGGCTTGATATTCACAACTATTTGGATGTAGAGTTGTGGCAACGACGCAACGGAGGAGCGCCATGACCGCGACGCACACGGACTCTGTCGGCACATACCCCGATATCGCGGGCAACGTGCCCGAGGCCCGGCGATCTCTCGCCGCGCTGACGCGCGCCGCCGCCGCGCTCGACCACATCACGGCCGAGCTCATCAAGACGCGCGTGTCGCAGATCAACGGGTGCGCCTACTGCGTCGACCTGCACGCCTCCGCCCTGCGCACCGCGGGCGAGAACCCGCGCCGCATCGACGCGCTGGCCGTCTGGCACGACTCCGCGCTGTTCACCGAGCGGGAGCGCGCCGCCCTCGCGCTCGCCGAGGCGTTGACGCTGCTGCCCGGGGGCACGCCCGATCCGGCCGTGTACGCCGAGGCGGCGCACCACTGGAGCGCGGAGGAGGTGGCGCTCATCGTGATGACCACCGTCGGCATCAACGCATGGAACCGCTACATGGTCGCCACGGGAGCCGAGGTTCCCCCGCTCTCCGAGTGAACCGAGGTCAGGCGGCCCCCGCGGCCCACCGTCGCCCCAGGGCCCGGCGCCCGCCGCCGGCGCCCACGATGATCGCCAGGTCCTCTACGGCCCGGTGAACCTCACATCGGTCTCGGCCGAACTGGACAGGAAGCTGAGCAGCGCGACCGCCTCCTCGGTGACCGCGTCGGTGTCGGCGCGCGTGTAGCGCCCGATGCGGTTCACGGCGAGGACGATGCGCGACCCGTCACGCGCAAGGGTCCACGTGCCGCGGACGAGCCCATCGAGGAGGACGGCGCCCGGGCTCGGTCCCTCGCGGTTCCACGGCGGGGGCGGTCCGCTGGGCCGGTGGAAGCGGCCGCGGTCGGCGTGGCCGCGCAGCACGTTGTCGTGCTCGTACAGCAGTCGCGCCGGCGCCGGGGTCTCGGGGTCGGGCCGCGGCGCGTCGGGCAGGTCGAACACCTCGTCCCCCGCCTCGCGGGTGAACACGGCGAGGTCGGGCCGCAGCCGCGCGAAGGCCTCCCCGAGGCCGGGGAGTCCCGACCATGCCTCGGCGTCGGCGACCGTGGCCGGTCCGAACGCGGAGAGGTAGCGCATCACCAGCGTCTCCAGCCCGCCCGGGGCGTGGGACAGCGGCTTGGCCAGCCACTTCTCGATCGTGGTGTGCGCCGCCGGGCCGCTGCGGCGCCAGACCCCGCGCGGGGGAACCTGCACCAGTCCCAGTTGCGCGCGCGCCGCCTGCGCCAGGGCGGCCGGGTCGCGTTCGGGCCAGCGCTCGGCGAGGCGCCTGCCCAGGCTCGCCGCCGTGAGCGGCTCCGACTCGACGACGGCCCGGGCGGCGCGTGCGAGCGCGGCCATGTCGATGCCCCGGAGCTGCCCGGCGTGGTGGCCGAGCGTGCGGGTGATCACCGGGGCGAGCACCGGGCGCATCCAGAGGGCGTCGGCGGCGCTGACGATGTGGATGGTCGCGCGCATCAGCGCCATGCGCACGGCGCGCCGCTCGGTGAGCAGGTCGCCCGCCTCGTCAGCGTCGAACGGCGCCAGGCGCGACCAGAGACCGATGTACCACGTGTGCGGGGTCTGCGCCTGCAGACCCGCGAGGCGCTCGATCGCCACCAGCGGGTCCATCGGTTCGCGCTCCAGCAGGAACTGGCGCGCGAGCGTGGCCCTGTTCAGGGCACGCGCGCTGATG
>JBKHVQ010000216.1:0-2079 GCA_046569985.1 Thermoleophilia bacterium
GCGCTACGGGGTCGCACAGGCCCTCGATCCCGGCACCGCCGTCGGCGCGGTCGGCTGCACGGGCGCGTCCGCGCGCCTCGACGCCGGCAGAGGCGGCCCCATCCACCACAACGTCGTCGTTCCCGGCACGCGCGTGACCGGGGTCGTCGCGACACCGGTCGTCGTCGACGGGCGGCTCTGGGGCTGCCTCACCCTCGCGACCACCGAGGACCGGCCGCTCTCCGCCGACGCCGAGGTCCGCCTGGGGCGGCTCGGGGACATCGCGTCCCTCGCGATCGCCTCCGCGGAGGCGCGGGCGCAGCTCGCCCGGCTCGCGTCGACCGACCACCTCACGGGGTTGCCCAACAGGCGCGCGTTCCAGGAACGGCTCGCAGGCGAAATCGAGCGCGCCAGGCGTCATGGGCGCGCGCTCAGCCTGGTGCTGGTGGACATCGACCACTTCAAGCGGGTCAACGACACGCACGGGCATCCCGCCGGTGACCGGGTCCTGGTCGAGGTCGCCGCCCGCCTGGACGCGCTGGTGCGCGGCGGCGGCACCGTCGCGCGGGTGGGGGGCGAGGAGTTCGCGGTGATACTCCCGGAGGCCGACGGGTGATCCGCCCTCGCCGCCGCCGAGCGCCTGCGGCTCGCGATCGAAGGGGCGGAGTTCGGCGAGGCGGGGGCCCTCACGGTGTCGGCCGGAGTGTGCGCGTTCGAGGGCGCCTTCACCGAGGACGACCTGTTCCGACTCGCCGACGCAGCCCTCTACCGCGCGAAGGCGCAGGGCCGCAACCGCGTCGTCTGCCATGTGTCCGGCGAGGCGGCCACGGTCCCCCGGCGCCGTGACCCCAGGCCGCCCCCGGCGCCCGGCGTGTAGCCTCGGGCCATGTCGAAGCCCTCGGTCGATCAGCGGGACTTCCGGGATGCGCTCGCGCGCTGGGCGAGCGGGGTCACCATCGTCACCGCGCGCCACGGCGACGAGCCGATCGGCATCACGGCGGCGTCCTTCTCGTCGCTGTCGCTCGACCCGCCGCTGGTGCTCGTCTGCATCGCGCGCTCCGCGTATTCGCATGACCCCCTCATCGCCGCCGACGGCTTCGCCGTGCACATACTCGGCCGCGGCCAGGATGAGATGTCGAGCCGCTTCGCGTCCGCCGGAGCCGAGAAGTTCACCGGACTGCCCGACGAGCGCGGCGAGTTCGGCATCCCTCTGCTCCCCGCGGGCGTCGCGCGCCTGGTCTGCGCCCGCCACTCGGCGCTCGACGGGGGGGACCACACCATCCTGGTGGGCCGCGTGCTCAGCACCGAGCTCGCCGGCACCGACCCGCTGATCTACTGCAACCGGAGCTACCACCGCCTCAGCTGAGCCCCGGTGGGCGTCGCCCGGGCCGACTATCCTCTGCCGGTGACCGCACCCACGCTCACCGCGGACCAGGCGATCGGGGTCTTCGATTCCGGAGTCGGCGGCCTCACCGTGCTCGACGAGCTGCTCGCGACGCTCCCGGGCGAGGACTTCATCTACTTCGGCGACACGGCTTTCTTCCCCTACGGCGAGAAGGCGGTCGACGACCTGCGACGGCGGGCGCTCGCGATCTCCGAGTGGCTGGCGGGGCAGGGCGTCAAGCTCATCGTCGTCGCCTGCAACACCGCCACGGCGGCGGTGCTCCCATGGTTGCAGCAGCACGTCCGGACCCCGCTGATCGGCGTCATGTCGCCCGAGGCGCACGCCGCGGTGCAGGCCACGCGCAATCGGCGGGTGGGCCTGCTCGCCACCTCGGCCACGGTGCGCTCGGGCTCGTATCCGCGGATGATCGAGGCCCACGACGCCGGGGTGCGGGTGACCGCCGTGGAGTGCCCGCGCCTGGCGCCGGCCATCCAGAGCGGCGAGGCCATCGACCAGTCCATCGTGGACATGGTGAGGGAGTACACGGCGCCGCTCCTCGACGCCCGCGTCGACACCGTGATCCTGGGCTGCACCCACTATCCGATGATCGAGCGATTGCTGCGGCGCAGCCTGCCGGGGGTGACGCTGATCAAGAGCGGTGAGACGCTGGCGCGCGAGGTGGCCGAGACCCTCGATCGCAAGGGGCTGCGTAGGCC
>JBKHVQ010000217.1:0-5269 GCA_046569985.1 Thermoleophilia bacterium
GTAGCGCACCCCCAGGTCGGCGAGGCGCTGCGCCCGGCGCTGCGTGATCATGGTGCCGTTGCTGGACAGGGTGACCGGCAGGCCGAGTTCCCTGGCCGCCCCGATCAGCGTGAACAGGTCCGGGCGCACCAACGGCTCACCACCCGAGAAAAGGACGGCGGGAGCGCCGAACTCCGCGATGTCGCGGAGCAGGGCGAGGCCCTCCTCCGTCGTCAGCTCGGGGTGCCGGTCGGCGTTCGAATCCGAGTAGCAGTGCAGGCAGGCGAGGTTGCAACGACGCGTGCAGTTCCACACGACGACGGGGCGGCGCTCGCCGGCCGTCGCGGCGCCTCGACCGCCCCCGCGTCCGTAGCGCAGGTCGTCCGATCCACTCGGGCGACCCAGAAGGGCCGTCACGTTCAGCATGTCGCCTCCATCTTGGTGCGGTGCGCGCAGGTGGGCTCTGAGGCATACGGGTTGCCCGTGAGGGCGAAGGCACGTGCCCGGCTTCCCCCGCACACATCGCGCCAGTGGCACTCGCCGCAGGGCCCGTCCAGGCGCGAGGGTTCACGCAGCGCACGGAACAGCGGGGCGTCGCGGTAGACGTCGACGGCCGACGCGGTCCGGACATCGCCGGCGGGCAGTGGAAGGAAGCCGCTCGGGCAGATGCGCCCGTCGTGCGAGATGAACATGAAGCCGCGCCCATCGTTCACCGGCAACGGCGGGCGCGGCGCGGGGACGACGCCCTCCCACGCCATCTGTTCCTCGACGCGCCGCACCGCGGGCGCGGCGGTGACCTTGATGTGCAGGGGCAGCTCCGCACGCAGACCTACCAGCGTGCGGAGAGCGCCCTCGTGTCCCTCGGCATCGAGCATGTCGTCCGTCCGGCCCCTCCCGGTGGGCACCAGGAAGAAAGCGCTCCACACCGAGGCCCCGACCGACGCGGCCTGCGCCCCCATCTCGGGGATCTCGTGGACGTTATGACGGGTGATCGTGGAGTTCACCTGCAGCGCGAAGCCCTGATCGCGAGCGCGCTCGAGGATCTTGAGGCTGCGGGCATATGACCCGGCGACTCCCCGCATGGCGTCGTGCGACGCGGCGCTCGCTCCGTCGACCGAGATGGCGAGCGTGCGGACCCCCGCCTCATACAGGGCGGCGAGTCGCTCAGCGGTCGCGCGCCCGGTGGCGCTCGGGGTGATGGCCACCGACAGGCCCCGGTCCGATGCCCGCGCCGCGAGATCGATCAGGTCGGGCCGGAGCATCGGGTCGCCGCCGGTCAGCACGAGGGTCGTCTCGCCGAATCGGGCGAGGTCGTCGATGAGGGCGAGGCCCTCCTCGGCGGTGAGTTCGCCCGGCGCGGGACGCGGCTGTGCGTCGGCGCGGCAGTGCAGGCACCGATACGCGCAGGCACGCGTGACCTCCCAGGCGACCACGAGTGGTCGCCTGTCGAGATCGGGCGGCGCGCCGGATCTCATCGCCGGCCGATCTGCACCCGCCAGGTCTCCGGGCCCTGCTCGAGGTACTCCCAGGTGAAGCGATCGGGCATCTCGGCCTCGAACTGGTACCGCAGCGGCTTGGGATCGTGGTCGTTGACCAACTGGAACGACTGGCCCGGGCTGAGGGCCTCGAAGGTCGCGAAGATCTTGGGGTGCCGCTCCCGGGGGACGATCTCGCGAACGTCGATGATGCTCTGGTCGGTGCCCATATTCATGCCTTTCTGTGGGGTGTGAGGGCGGCGGCGGACGCCACCGGGGAGGAGGGGGACGCCGTATCGCCCACGCGCGGCGCGGGGCCACGGGCGGTCGTGGCGACGCAGGTGCCGACGGCGCCCGCGGCTGCCAGCGCCGCGGCGCAGAGGAGTGCGGCGCCCGCGGTCGCGGCGACAGGCGATGCAACGAGGACGCCCCCGGTCAGGAGGACGACGCCGGCCGTGAAGCCCGTGAGCTCCGCGCGCGCGAGGGCCGCCGGATAGAGGTCGGCGAGGCGTGGCGCGCCCGGCGTGCCGGCGAGATGCGCGTAGCGCCCCGTCCACACGAGCATCGGCACCACCTTGAACATGTGGCCCGAGGTGACGCCGGTGCCGAACCCCACCAGCACCAGGAGGGTGGCGGCGGTTCCGGCGCGCACCGGGTTGCCGTCGAGCGCCCAGGTCGTGACGGCGACCGCGCACGCCGCGAAGACGCACGCGATGCCGAGGGCGAGGTGCGCCAGCGGGGCCTCGATGCGGCGTTTGCGCGAGCGCACGACATCCCAGACGAACGCGGCGGCCACAAGGCAGGCGACGGCGAGTATGCCGATGCCGGCCATCGCGACACCCGGCCGGTCGAGCAGCAGGCCGAGCGCGAGCGGGGCGACGCCGGCGTGCCACAGGGTGATCGCGACCGGACCGAGCTGCGGCCTGCGGCCGTGCGCGAGGGCGAACATGGGCGCGAGCTTCAAGGACACGGCGAGGATCGTCCCGCCGATCCAGCCGAGCAGGGCGACGCTCGCGTGCGCCGCGATCAGATCGACCCGGTCGACCGAGAGGAACGGCGAGACGAAGTTGGCCGCCATCAGGCCACCCATGCCCAGGACGAGCGTGAACCAGGCGGTGGCGGCGGCGAGAGCGGCGCCCGGCGCGCCGAGGGTCCCGTCGCGCACGGCTCCGCGGAGCACCCGCGCGAGCAGCACGACCAGCGCGCCTCCCGCGATCACGATCAGGGTGCCGCCGGTCGCGACCGCGAGTTCCCGCTCGAGCAGGAAGCCCCCGGCGAGCGCCCACGAGCCGCCCGCGAACACGACGCCGACGGCGGTCGCGGTGGTGGGCGCCGCCACCTGTTGCCGGAGCACCACGGGGACGAGTTGCAGCAGGGCGCCGATGATCGCCACCGACAGGAACGCGAGTCCGAGCAGATGCACCCCCGCCAGCTGCCAGGGGCCGTAGAAACGACCGTCGGCGAGGTCCCCGGCGACGAGCACCAGCAGCAGCGTGCCCGCCACCTGGGCGGCGGCGGCGGCGGTGAGGAGGCCGGCGGGAAGCTGCCACGGCGGGCCGCCCACCGTGCCGAGGCGCTGCGCAGTGCGGCGGCCCGGGGTGGCGCAGCGCCCTCGGGGCTCACTCTGATCCGCCGGCCCCCTGTGCATCTGCGTCCCCCAAACCGTCATCAATATTTCTGCGATCGGACAGTAAAATAGCGCGAAGGCGTGCCCCGATCCACCGCGAGCGGCGCGCTGACCGGCGGATGTCATGCCGGGACGGGCCATTGGTAACCGCCCGGGCGGCGCTCACGGGGCGGCCGCCTGCGGTGCACCCGGGTCCCACTCGCGTCCGCCGTCGGCGAAGTGGGCGCACTTCCAGACCGGCACCGACTCCTTCAGGCGGTCGATACCGTCCCGGCAGGCCGCGAACGCCTCGGCACGGTGTGGGGCGGACGCCGCCACCACCACCGACGGCTCGCCGACGTTCACACGCCCCACCCTGTGGACGATCGCGACGCGCGCCCCGTACCGCTCCTCGGCGTCGTGGGCGATGCGCTTCAGTTCCGCGACCGCCAGCGGCTCGTAGGCGTCGTACTCCAGCGCCACCACCGGCCGGTCCGCGCCGTCCCGGCGCGTCAGGCCGACGAACACGGTCAGGCCGCCGTGCTCGGGATCTTCGACGGCGTGCCGGACCGCCTCCGGGTCGATCGGGTGGGGGGTGAGGGCGATCATCCGCCCGACACCGGCGTGATCAGGGCGACGGTGTCGCCGGCCTGCAGGCGGTGGTCGGGTGCGACCCAGTCCGTGTTCACCGCGTACCGGAGGGAGTCGGGCGCGGGGCCATCGATGGGAAGCGCCGCCCAGAGATCGGCGGCCGTCGCGCCGGGCGCGACGCTGACCCGCATCCTCCGCCGCCCGGCGCGCTCACCCAGGGCCGCGAACAGCAGCACCTCGATCTCGATGGGCTGCGGGCTCATCCCCCGATCCTGTTCATCGGGCGACCGGTGTAGCTCCAGGACGGGTCGCTCATGCCGTGGCCGGGGCCCTTGCCCAGGACGGCGCCGCGCACGATGCGGTCCAGGCGCGCGTCGTCGGCGTCATCCCGCAGGGGCCCGCGCAGGTCGGTCTCGTCTTCGGCGAACAGGCAGGTCTTCAGGTGGCCGTCCGCGGTGAGGCGCAGGCGGTCGCAGGTGGCGCAGAACGACTCGGTGA
This sequence comes from Thermoleophilia bacterium, assembly GCA_046569985.1. Classification (GTDB taxonomy): domain Bacteria; phylum Actinomycetota; class Thermoleophilia; order Miltoncostaeales; family Miltoncostaeaceae; genus JAVJSF01. The sequence goes on from JBKHVQ010000217.1 coordinate 4,150, forward strand.
CCGAGCTGACCGTCTCGATCATCCGCTCGGGGCGGTCGGCGAAGCGGAAGCGCACCCCCGTGTCGGCCGCCTGCCCGCGCCCCATCGGCTCGAGCGGCCACCGCCGCGCGATCATCGCGCGCACCTGCGCGCCGCTCATCACGTCCACCGGCGTCCAGCTGCGGGCCGAGTCGAGCGGCATCACCTCGATGAACCGCACCACCACGTCGTGCTCGCGGGCGAAGGCGGCGAGGGGCAGGACATCCTCCTCGTTGAGCCCGCGCATGATCACCGCGTTGACCTTCAGGGGGCGCAGCCGCGGCTCGGCGAGCGCCGCGTCGATGCCGTCGAGCACCCGGCCGAGGTCGTGGCGGCGGGTGATCGCGGAGAAACGCTCCGGATCGAGGCTGTCGACGCTCACGTTCACGCGCGCGAGGCCGGCGGCGACCAGTTCGGGGACCAGGGGTCCGAGCAGGACGCCGTTCGTCGTCAGGGAGATCTCCTGGATGCCGGGGACGGCCGCGAGGCGCTCGATCAGACCGGGCAGGCCACGCCGCACCAGGGGCTCGCCGCCGGTCATGCGCAGCCGGTCGATTCCCATCGCCGCGAACCGCTGCACCAGGCGCACGATCTCGTCGTCGCTGAGGAGGTCGGCCCGCGGGAGCCACTCCATCTCCTCGTGGGGCATGCAGTAGCGGCAGCGCAGGTTGCAGCGGTCGGTGACGGAGATCCGCAGCGACCGGTGCGTGCGGCCGAACCCGTCGACCAGCGGCGTGGCCGATGCGCTCATGCCCACCGCCCCCCGGTGGCGCCCATCGGCGGGGTCTCCTCGGCGGTGACCTCGCGGCCGGCCGCGGTGCCGTCCCCCGGGACGGCCGGGGAATCGGGGGGTGGGGTGACCAGGCGCGTCGCGGTGGCCTTGAACGAGGCGACGACGTGGTCGCCCTCCTTCAGGGCGAGACGCTCCAGCGACGCCACCGTGATCTCCGCCGCCAGGTCGCCCACGCGCACGCGCGCCCGGTTCCCGAGCCGCACCACCGAGCCGACCCGCCCCGGGACCTGGTTCATGGTCGAGGCGTCCTGGAGGTGGGGCGCGATGGTGATGTCGACGGGCTGGACGGCCACCCCGACGCGCCCGATC
>JBKHVQ010000218.1:0-13105 GCA_046569985.1 Thermoleophilia bacterium
GGCGTACTTCGGGGCGCTGCCGTGGGTGGGCTCGAACAGGGCGGCCTCCGCACCGATGTTCGCGCCCGGGGCGACGCCCAGGCCGCCGACGAGGCCGGCGCCGAGGTCGCTGAGGATGTCCCCGTAGAGGTTGGGGAGCACGATCACGTCATACAGCTCCGGCTTCTGGACGAGCTGCATGCACATGTTGTCGACGATGCGCTCCTCGAACTCGATGTCCGAGTAGTCTTTTGCCACCTCGGTCGCGACCGCGAGCCAGAGGCCGTCGGTGTACTTCATGATGTTGGCCTTGTGCACGGCGGTGACCTTCTTGCGGCCGTTCTCGCGGGCGTAGTCGAAGGCGTAGCGCACGACGCGCTCGGTGCCCTCCACCGAGATCGGCTTCACCGAGATGCCGGCGTGCGGCTTGATCGTCTGGGCCGCGGACGGGTCCAGTTCGATGATCTTCTCGATCAGGGCCGCGTTCTCGGGCGTGTCCTTCTCGAACTCGATGCCCGCGTAGAGGTCCTCGGTGTTCTCGCGCACGATGACGAGGTCGATGTCCTCGTACTTCGAGCGGACGCCGGGGTAGCTCTTGCAGGGGCGTACGCAGGCGTAGAGGTCGAGGGCCTTTCGAAGAGCGACGTTGACGCTCCGGAAACCGTGACCGACCGGGGTGGTGATCGGGCCCTTGATCGCGACCTTGGTGTCCTTGATCGACTCGATCACCGAGTCGGGCAGCGGTGTGCCCGCGGTCTCCATGATGTCGACGCCCGCCTCCTGGACGTCCCATTCGAACCCGACACCGGTCGCGTCGAGGACGCGCTTGGTGGCCTCGGCGATCTCCGGCCCGGTGCCGTCGCCGGGAATAAAGGTGACGCGGTGTGCCACGAGCGAACTCCTTCGAAACGCTGTACGTGACGGCGGCCGCCGGTCGGCGGCCGCCGGGGCCCCGCGCCCGCTGTCCGGCCGCTGTGAGGCCCGACGCGGGCGCACACAGGCCCGAAACCCGGCGGAGCATACCGGACGCGGACGCCACGCCGGCACCGCGCGGGCGCGCCTCGCGCGGGCCCGAGCGCGCCGGCACCGCGTGTCGCGCCCATGACGGGTGTACCGCGCGCCGCCGATGGGGCGGAGCGCCGCGCGGCGGTGGGATAGAGTCCGTTGGATGGCAACCGACCGAGAGGGATGAGCATTGCTGAGCCATGACGTCGTGGTAGTCGGCGCGGGCCTTGCCGGTATGCGAGCGGCGATCGCCGCCCACGAGGCGGGTGTCGACGTCGCGCTCGTCACCAAGGTTCACCCGGTGCGGAGTCACTCGGGCGCAGCCCAGGGTGGAATCAACGCCGCGCTCGGCAACCAGACAGACGACAACCCCGACAACCACACCTTCGACACCGTCAAGGGCGCCGACTACATCGGCGACCAGGACGCCATCGAGATCCTCTGCCAGAACGCTCCCGGCGAGATCATCCAGCTGGAGCACTGGGGCGCGGTCTTCAGCCGACACGAGAGCACGGGCAAGATCGCCCAGCGCCCGTTCGGCGGCGCCGGTTTCCCGCGCACCTGCTACGCCGCGGACATCACGGGCCTCGTGATCCTCCACACGCTCTACACGGTGTGCGTGAAGTACAACATCCCCACCTACGAGGAGTGGTTCGTCACCGAACTGGTGAAGGACTCCCACGGCGGGGCCTGCGGCGTGGTCGCCTACGACATGGTCCACGGCAAGGTGGAGACCATCGGGGCGAAGTCGGTCGTCCTGGCCACCGGAGGCGCGGGCCGCGTGTACGCCCCCTCCACGAACTCCCACTCGTCCACCGGCGACGGCATGGGCCTGGCGCTCGCCGCCGGGGTGCCGCTGAAGGACATGGAGTTCATGCAGTTCCACCCCACGACCCTCAACCCCAGCGGCGTGCTGGTGACCGAGGGTGCGCGCGGCGAGGGCGGCTACCTGCTCAACAAGGACGGCGAGCGGTTCATGAGCAAGTACGCGCCCAACAAGCTGGAGCTGGCCTCCCGCGATGTGGTGTCGCGTGCCGAGGCCACCGAGATCATCGAGGGCCGCGGCGACAACGGCTGCGTGTTCATCGACCTGCGCCACCTCGGCCGCGACAAGATCCTCGAGCGACTGCCTCAGATCCGCGAGCTGGCGATCGCCTTCGCGGGCGTCGACCCCATCGACACCCCGATCCCGATCCGTCCCGGCGCGCACTACCACATGGGTGGCGTGCACGTCGACTCGTGGGGTGCCGCCCCGCACATGCAGGGCCTGTTCGCCGCCGGCGAGTGCGCCTGCGTGTCGGTGCACGGCGCGAACCGCCTCGGCGGCAACTCGCTGCTGGAGGCGGTCGTGATGGGCGCCCGCACCGGCGAGGCCGCCGCCCGCTATGCCGAGTCGCACAACGGCACCGCCTCCGAGGCGTCGCCGGCCCACGCCCGGCAGTACGAGAACAAGCTGCGCGAGCTGCTGGAACGCGAGAAGGGCCCGCGTCAGCACGAGTTGCGCGACGTGCTCGCCGATACCATGCAGGAGAAGGTCGGCGTGTTCCGCACCGGACCGGAGCTGCAGGAGGCCAAGACGGTCGTCGACGACCTTCGCGAGCAGTACAAGGACGTGATCGTCACCGACAAGGGGCGCACGTTCAACCAGTCGCTCATCCACACGATCGAGACGGGCTACCTTCTCGACCTGGCCACCACGATGGTGGAGGGCGCGATCGCCCGCACCGAGAGCCGCGGGGCCCACTCGCGCACCGACTTCCCCGAGCGCGACGACCAGAACTGGATGAAGCACACGATCTCGTACCTCGAGGACGACCAGGTCCGCCTGGACTACTCCGAGGTGACCGTCACCAAGTTCGAGCCCCAGGTGAGGAGCTACTGATGCCCGCCACCACGTTCGACATCTTCCGGTACCAGCCGGATGTGTCCGAAGAGCAGTACCGGCAGTCCTTCGACCTCGAGCACGGTGAGGACCTCACCATCCTCGATGCCGTACTGCGGCTGCAGAACGAGCAGGACGGCACCCTCGCGGTCCGCTATTCCTGCCGCTCGGCCATCTGTGGCTCGTGCGCCTGCAAGTCGAACGGCAAGACGGTGCTCGCCTGCATGACGCAGGTCGAGGACGTGAAGAAGGAGACCGGGTCGGACACCATCCAGGTGGACCCGATCGGCAACTTCCGCCCGCTGAAGGACCTCATCGTCGACATGGATCCCTTCTGGGAGAAGTTCAAGTCGGTGAAGCCGTTCCTGATCCCCGACGGCCCGGCGCCCGAGAAGGAGCGCATCGTGCCGAAGGAGGCGATGGAGAAGGTGTTCCGCGAGAGCGCCTGCATCCTGTGTGCCGCCTGCTACTCGGAGTGCAACTCGCTGGCCGCCGACCCGGAGTTCGTCGGCCCGGCCGCCCTGGCCTGGGGCTTCCGTTTCGCCGCCGATGAGCGCGACGGGCAGCGCAAGCAGCGCGCCAAGCTCTACACCGGCCAGCACGGCGTGTGGGACTGCACCCGCTGCATGTACTGCAACGAGCGCTGCCCCAAGGGCGTGAACCCGCGTGACGCCATCGAGAAGCTCGGCGGAATCGCGTTCCAGGAGGGCCGCGGCATGAAGGACGCCGGCGCCCGTCACGCGAAGGCGTTCCTCATCTCGGTGAAGACCGGCGGCAAGCTGAACGAGACGATGCTGGTGCCCTTCACGAACCCGATCTCCGCGCCCTTCGACCTCCCCTTCGCGATCCAGATGGCGCGCCGCGGCAAGGCGCCGTCGCCGATCCCGCACCGGATCAAGAAGCTCAAGGAAGTCCAGAAGCTGATGAAGAACGTCAAGGAGACCATCTAGATGGCCCGCCAGTTCGCCTACTACCCCGGGTGCATCGCGGAGTTCAGCTCGAAGGAGCTGAACGCGACCACCAAGGCCCTGGCGCCGATGCTCGACATCGAGCTGCTGCCGATGCCCGCCGCCACCTGCTGTGGCGCGGGCGACATCGCCGAGGCGAAGCCGAACCTGTATCTCACGCTGAACGTGCGCATCCTGTCGCAGGCCGAGGAGATGGGCGTCGATGTCCTCACCATCTGCAATGTCTGCACGCTGAACCTGCGCCGCGCGAACAAGATGGTCAAGGAGGACCCGCGGGTCCTCGAGGCCGTCAACGAGGAACTGGTGAAGGTGGGCGCCCGCCCGTATGAGGGCACCATCGAGGTCACCCACCTGCTGTGGTACCTGTCGACCGAGGAGGGCCTGTCCCTGCTCGAGAAGCAGGGCCCGCGCGGTCTGAACGGCCTGCGGGTCGCCCCCTACTACGGCTGCCAGCTGCTGCGGCCGTCGTCGGTGATGGGCTTCGAGGACCCCGACCGGCCCCAGTCCCTCGAGCGCCTCATCACCGCCCTCGGCGGCGAGGTCGCCGACTACGCGGCCAAGAGCCAGTGCTGCGGCTTCCCGATCGTGCTGGCCCGCGAGGAGGTCGCGCTGAAGGAGTCGCACGTCGCGCTGTCGCAGTCGCGCGATGCCGGCGCCGACTGCATGGTCACCCCGTGCCCGCTGTGCCACCTGGCAATGGATGCCTATCAGCGCAAGGCCGAGGCCCTCAACGCCACCGAGTACAACATGCCGGTGCTGCACCTCCCGCAGCTCATCGGCCTGGCCCTGGGCCTCGACAACGACGTCATGAGCTGGAAGAACCACATGGTCCCGGTGGACCGGGTGCTGGAGGTCGTGGGCGCATAGCGCTCCAGCCGACCGCGGGTTCCCACGGGGCCGGTCCGCAATGCGGGCCGGCCCCGTGCCGTTGCGGGACCGCGCCGGGGACGACGCGTACCCTGGGCACGTGAGAGCATTCCTGCTCACCGCCGCGTTCGTCGTCGCCGCCGTGGCGACTCTCGCCGGCGCGCCGGGCGCCTCCGGGGCGGGCGCCCTCGATGCCGCCGTCGCCGATCTGCGGGCAACCGGGGTGCATGTCAGCCCCCGCGCCCTGGGGGAGGCCTCCGAGGATGCCCGGGCGCGGCTGATCGAGGCGCGCGCCGACCTCGCGGACGACCGCAGGGATGTGGCATTCGTCATCGCCCCCGGGCCGGTCGGATCGCCCGGAATGACCGCCTACGCGCGGCGACTGCATCGGGCCGCCGACCTCGACGGGGCGCTGCTCGTGACGGCCCCGGGGCGCCCGGTCGTCGTGTGGGGCATCGAGCCCCGCCGCCCGGCCCTCGCCGCAATCGCGCGGTCGGGGGCGAACCGGCTGCCGAACCCCGTCGACCGCCTCGTGACCGCCGCCGGCGTCGCGGTGCCCGTCGGCCCCGACCCGGACGGCGTGCGCGAGGTGCTCACCCTGTTCCTGCTCGCCGGCCTCGGCGCCGCGTGGGCGACCGCATGGGGCGCGCACCGCACCGACAGGCGGCGCAGGACCGAGCTCACCGAGGCGCGCACCCATCTGCGGGTCTGGATCGACGCCCTCCGCGCGCAGGCGATGATCGTATCGACGGCGAGACACCTCACCCCGCCGCAGCGGCACGATGTCGACGGCGTCCTCGCCCTCTGCTCGGACACCGTCACCGGGGTGCACACCGCCCGCACCCGCGACGATGTCCGCTCCCTCGAGCCGCGGGTCCGCGCCGGATTCGCCGCCCTCGCGGCCGTGCGCGCGGACGAGGTCGGTCTTCACGACCCGTTCGCGGGACTGTGCGCCACCGACCCGGCGCACGGGAGGGCGCTCCCGGCGGCGCCGGAGGCCGGCGGCGGCGCGACGCCCGCGCTGTGCCGCGACTGCCGCCGCCGCGCGGAGGCCGGTGACATCCCGCCCGTGCGCATGATCCCGATGGGCTCCGCGGTGGTGCCGTACACCGTCCTCGCGGCCGGGGATCCGTCCGCGGACCGCGGCACCGGCGAGGCCCACCCGTCCCGCTAAACGCTTAGACTGCAGGTCATGTCGGACAGCGGTACGACGACCAACCTCGGACTCTACGTTCCGCGGGCCCTGCTCGAGTCGGTACCCGAGGGGCGGCGCGACAAGTACCTGAGCGCGGTCGAGGAGTTCGCCGGGCGCAAGTACCAGATCGCCGTCGAAGTGGCCAAGCAACTGCCCGCGCTGCTGGCGGACGAGGACCCCGACGCGGCCGACCGCTACCTCGCCGGTGTGCGTGCCGTCGCCGACGCCGACTGGCGGGCGGGGGTCGAGGCCGCGCGCTACCTGCAGCACCTGCAGGCCTCCGGCGACCCGGTGCTCGCTCAGGGCTACGCCTCGGTGGTGGCGGAGGCCGTCGCGTCCTCCACCGAGACGCGCGGGGTCGACGACGACGCCGTGGAACTCGCCGCGCTCGAGCGCGAACTCGACGCGGTGGCCGAGTCGCGCCAGCGCGTCGAGGTGCTGCGCGCCGAGCTGGGTCGCCGCCGCCAGCGCGCCACCCGCCGCCAGGACCGCGCGAGCGACCTCGCCTACGAGCTGCCGGGCGTGCTGGCGACCCTGCCGTCCAAGCACCACGCCACCTACATGGAGCAACTGCGACACGTGGCGGAGTTCGACCCGGAGGCGGCGGTGCTCGGGGCGCCGACCCTCGCCGAGCTCCTGGTCGTCCACCACTTCAGCCCCGACGGTCTGGCCGAATGGGTCGGACGCGGCCTGAAGGTCCTCGAGCGGAACGTCGAGATCGGCCGCGCCTACTTCAAGATGGCGACCAAGCAGGCGCTCGCCGACCTGGAGGAGCTGCGCGAGGGCCTGCGCCTGCGCCAGGTCGCCCGCGTGCTGAAGCTCTACGCCACGGCCCTGTCGGGACGCGACGTGATGATCCGCGCCACCGAGGAGCTCGGCGGGCTCGACCTGATGAGCTACGAGCACATCGCCCTGCCCTCCGAGATGGGGGCATATGAGGACGACGACGACAACTTCCGGGCCTACAAGGTGGCCACCGCCCACGGGGCGGGCCGCATCGAGTTCGGCACCTACCGGTTTTCTCTGTCGGACATCCCCGAGACGGTCACGACGCTGGAGCGCCGCTACCCCGAGGCATGAGAGCGCGCCCGCGTCGTCGCCCTATTGGACGACGATGACCTCGCGGCCCGCGTGCGCCGCGACGTCCTCCGCGACGTTCGTGCCGAGCTGCGAGCTGAACATGGTCTGATGGTGGTCGGCGCCGACCACGATCAGGTCGGCCTCCCGTTCCTTCGCGATGTCCATGATCAGCTGACCGGGCGGTCCCGGCGCCCACGCGTACTCGGCTGTCACCTCGGCCCCCTCGATGCGGGCGGCGGCGGTGTCGAGCAGCGCCTGGATGTGCGGGGGCGGCTCGAGGGGACCGGCGAACGGCGCACCGTCGCCCCAGGTGACGAGGTCGCGTGGGGCGGCCTGCGGGTCGAGCGGCATCGCGAAGACCGCAAGCACCAGGAGACCCGCCTTTCGCGCGCGCGCCTCGGCGATGGCGCGCTCGAGCGCGCGACGCGACTCCTCCGAATCGTCAAAGGCCACGAGGATGATGCCCGGCATGTGGTCCCTCACTGGACGCGGTGCGATCGGCATGAGTCTAGCCCCCGGAGCCGGAGGAGCGGCCCGCCGGGCGCCGGCCTCAGGCCGGCAGGGCGGGCAGTCCGGCGAGTGCCTCGGCGGTCGGCCCGGCGGGCACGAACTCGAGCCCGATGTGACCGTCGTAGCCCTCCATCCCCAGGTGGGAGACGAAGGTCCTGAGACTGATTCCGCCGGTGCCCGGCGCCCCGCGCCCCGGGCAGTCGGCGTACTGCACGTGACCCACGCGGCCGCTGACGCGCGTGAACTCGGCGCAGGGATCGCGGCCGATCCGCGCGGCGTGGTAGGCGTCGAACAGCACCGACACGGCCGGGTGGTCGACGGCCTCGATGAAGTGGAGCGCGTCGGAGGGGGTCGCGACGAGCGGGTGGTCGACATCGAGACTGTTCAGGTGCTCGATCACGATGCGCCCGCCCAGCGCCCGGGCGCGCTCGGCGGCGGCCCGCACCGCGTCGGTCGCGACCGCCAGCTGCTCGGCGCGGGGACGCACGCCGTCGTCGCGGCCCACCAGGAGGTTCACGGTACCTCCGCCGCACGCGGCGCCGACGCGCACGGCCGCCTCGACGGCCGCCACGACCTCGTCGCGCCGGCCGGGGATGTTGCAGTAGCCGCGCTCACCGGCCGCCAGGTCGCCGCCGTCGGCGTTCACGAGCACCGCCCGCAGCCCGGCGGCGTTGACCGCGGCGATCCAGTCGTCCTCAGGGGCCGCCGGGGGCCACCAGGTCTCGACGGCCGTGAAGCCGGCCGCGGCCGCTGCGGCCGGGCGCTCCAACGGCGCGTATTCGGCGAACAGGGTCGACAGGTGCGCCGACCAGGCGATCATCCGCCCAGCGCCTTGCGCATCGCGGCGATCTCCCGCCCGCCGCGCAGCGCCTCCCGGCGCAGGGCGCCCACCGCGGGGCCGGCCACCTGCGTCCATGCGGCGAACGCCTCGCCCGACTCGGCGCGCGCGGTCAGCTCGGGCGACACGTCCCCTCCCGCGGCGAGGTGCGGATTGAGCTGCGCGCTGACCAGCGAGAACGTGCGCAGCCCGCCGAGGTCCGCCGTGGCCAGCGGGCCCGCGGCAACCCAGCGGGGCGCCAGGCCGTCGGAGACGGCGGCGTCGATGTCGGCGGCGTCGGCGATGCCCAGCTCCAGCATGTGCAGGCACTCGCGCAGCACCGCGAACTGGATCCGGTTCCAGATGAAGCCCGGCTCGTCGGAGCGCACCACCAGCGGGACCTTCCCCATCTGCTCGGCGAGGCCGCGCAGCACCTCGACCGCCGCGGCGTCGGTGGCGGGGCCGGGGATGACCTCCACCACGCCGGTCAGGTGGGCGGGCTTCAGGAAGTGCAGGCCGGCGAAACGCCCGGGCCGATCGAGGACCGCGGCGAGATCTGCGATGCGCAGACTCGAGGTGTTGGTCGCGATGACCGCCTCGGCAGGGCACCAGGGCTCGATCGCCGCGTAGAGCTCCCGTTTGGTGGCGAGGTCCTCGACGATCGACTCGGCCACGAGCGCGGCATCGGCGAAGGTCCCGGGCGCGATCGGCGCGGCGGTGATCTCCCCGCGACCGTCCGCCAACCCGCGCGCCGTGTCGACCGCGGCGTCGGTGCGCCCCGGGTCGCGGCCGGCGATCGCGACAGAGGTGCCGGTGACGGCCAGGCAGGCGGCGATCTCGGGGGCCATCGCCCCGGACCCGACGACGACGGCGCGAGCGCCGGCGCCCACGGCTACAACCAGCCCCGCGTGACGAGGGACTCCGCGATCTGGACGGCGTTCGTCGCCGCGCCCTTGCGCAGATTGTCGGCCACGACCCAGAGGGCCAGACCGCGGGGGTGCGAGGCGTCGTTGCGGATGCGGCCGACGAACACCTCGTCGCGGTCCTCGGCGTCACGGGCCAGCGGGTAGGCGGCGGCGGCGGGCTCGTCGACCAGCACGACACCGGGCGCGCCCATCAGGAGCTCGCGTGCGCGGTCGGCGGAAACGGGCTCGGCCGTCTCGATGTGCACCGCCTGCGAATGCGAGCGGAAGACGGGTACGCGCACGCAGGTGGCGCTGACGCGCAGGCCGGGCATGCCGAGCATCTTGCGCGTCTCGTCGGCCACCTTGCGCTCCTCGCCGGTGTACCCCGACTCGTCGAACACGTCGATGTGCGGCAGCACGTTGAACGCGATCGGGTGCGGGTACACCTCCGGCTCGGGCTCGTCTCCCGCCAGGTTGCCGGCGGTCTGGACGCGCAGTTCCTCGATGGCCGCCTGCCCGGTTCCGCTGACCGACTGGTAGCTGGAGACCACCACGCGCTCCAGGCCGACGGCGTCGGCGATCGGCTTCAGCGCGACCACCAGCGGCGCGGCGACGCAGTTGGGGTTCGCGATGATCCCCGAGTGGCCCTGGATGGCGTCCTCGTTGACCTCGGGCACCACCAACGGCACGCGCTCGTCCATCCGGAACGCGCTCGAGTTGTCGATCACCACCGCGCCCGCCTCGACGGCCGCGGGCGCGAAGTCGCGCGAGCGCTGCCCGCCGGCGGAGAACAAGGCGATGTCGATGCCCTCGAAGGCGTCGGTGGTGAGCTCGCGAACCGGGCGGCCGCGGCCCAGGAACTCGATCTCCTTGCCCGCGCTGCGCGCCGAGGCGAGTGGCCGCAGCTCGGTCACCGGGAAGCCGCGCTCCTCCAGCACCCTCAGCATCACCCCGCCCACGGCGCCGGGGGCGCCGACGACAGCGACGTTAAACATCGGCCCTCCGAACGGCCTCGCCGGCCAGGTCGAAGGCGTCGTGCAGGGCGCGCACGGCGCGCTCCACCTCGCGACGGTCGATCACCACCGTGATGCGGATCGTGCTGGTGTCGATCATCTGCAGGTTGATGCCCTCGTCCGCGAGCACGCGGAACATCTTGGCCGCGACGCCGGGCTCGGCCTTCATGCCGGCGCCGACCAGGGTGACCTTGCCGATCTGATCGTCGGATGTGAGCTCGCGGAAGCCGATCTGCTCGCGGGCGCCCTCCAGCGCGTCGAGCGCCGGGCGCAGTTCGTCCAGCGGCACGGTGAACGTGACGCTGGCGCCGTGCTCGTCGCTCTGATTCTGGATGATCGTGTCGACGTTGAGGTTGCGGTCGGCGAGCATCGTGAATATCTGGGCGGCGACGCCCGGGCGGTTGGCCAGCCCGGCGATGGTCACCTTGGCCTCGTCGCTCTTGTGGGCGAGCCCCGTGACGATGGCCTTCTCCATGTCGGGCGTCTCCTTCGTGATCCAGGTGCCCTCCTCCGGCTTGAAGGAGGAACGCACATGCAGGGGGACATCGTGGCGGCGGGCGAACTCGACCGATCTCAGGGCGAGAACCTTCGAGCCCGTCGCGGCCATCTCCAGCATCTCCTCGTGGCTGACCACGGGCAGCTTCTGTGCACCGGTCTCGATGCGCGGGTCGGCGGTGAAGACCCCGGTGACATCGGTGTAGATCTCGCACACATCGGCCCCGAGGGCCGCGGCCAGCGCGACGGCGGTGGTGTCGGAGCCACCCCGGCCGAGGGTCGTGACGTTGTTCTCTGTCGAGACGCCCTGGAAACCGGCGACGAGCACGATGTGGCCCTCGGCGAGGGCGCGCTCCAGGCGGTCCCCCCGGATCTCCAGGATCTTCGCCTTGGTGTGCGAGTCGTCGGTGACGATGCCCGCCTGCGAACCGGTGAACGACACGGCCTCGTGGCCGAGGTCGTGCAGCGCCATCGCCATCAGCGCACAGGAGATCCGCTCACCGGTGGAGAGCAGCATGTCCATCTCGCGAGGGTCGGGGCGCTCGGAGATCTCCCGGGCCATCGAGACCAGCCCGTCGGTCGTCTTGCCGCGCGCCGAGACGACCGCGAGCACGTGGTCGCCGCTCTCGCGCGCCTCGGCGATGCGCCGCGCCACGTTCTTGATCTTCTCGGCATCGGCGACCGAACTGCCGCCGAACTTCATCACCCTGAGACTGCGACCGATGACCATCCCCTTCCTGCGCGCGGGCCGACCACGCAGATTAGCGGGTGAGCTGCGACCCGGACGTCTGCGACCCGGCGCCCTTCGCCGGAGGGCCGTTCCGGGTGACGGACGCCCTCCGAGGCCGGGGCGTCGCGGCTAGATCCAGCCGCGACGCCGGAACCAGTAGAGCAGCCCGGCCACCGAGGCGAGCTGCAGCCCGATGCCGAGGACGAGGAAGGCCGCCATGCCGCCGACGTGCTCGACCATCCACGGGAAGTTCTGGCCGAAGAAACCGGTCAGGAACGTCAGCGGCAGGAAGACCCCGGCGACGACCGAGAGCTGCTTCATGACGACGTTGAGACGGTTGGACATCGTCGACAGGTGGACGTCGGTCAGCCCGGCGAGGAGGTCGCGCTGGCTGTCGAGCGCGTCGGTCATGCGGATGAGGTGGTCCTCGATGTCGCGGAAATAGCGCCAGTCGAGGTCCTCCATACCCGGGATGGTGACGCTGCCCGAGACGATGCGCGCCATCTGGTCGCGCGCCGGCGCCACGACCCGCCGGATGGCCACCAGGCGCCGGCGGAGATCGAAGATCTGCTGGTGCGTGCCCGCCTCGGAGCGTTGCTCATCGAGCGTCTGCTCGAGCTCGATGATGCGGGCGTCCACCTCGTCGAGGACCGGGAAGAAGCTGTCGGCCAGCTCGTCGAGTACGCGATGCAGCAGCCGTACACCCGTACCGTCCGGGGGGTGCGCCAGCGCGCGGCGGCGCACCGCGTCGAGCGCCGGGCAGAGGTCGCAGTGGACGCTCACCAGGTAGCGGCCCGAGTGGAAAAGGTGGACCTCGGCCAGGCCGTCCTCGTCACCCGGTCCCGCGGCGCCGAAGGCGACCAGGTAGACATGGTCGTCGAAGTCCTCGATCTTCGGCCGCTGGCCGAAGTGATCGGCGTCCTCCACCGCCAGCGGGTGGAAGCCGAACACCTCCGACAGCAGGCGCCGGTTCCCCTCGTCGCCGGCGGCGATATCGAGCCAGAGGAAGCCCGCGGCCGGATCGGCCAGCAGGGCCGCCACCGCTTCGTCGGAGGCGTCGCGGTCGACGCCGTCCACCAGCAGGCGACGCCCCGGCGCGGCCTCGACCGCGCTCACAGCTCGCGGCGCCCCAGCAGCGCCCGCCCCAGGGTGAGCTCGTCGGCGTGCTCCAGGTCGGCGCCGACCGGCAGGCCGCTCGCCAGACGCGTCACGCGCACCCGGTCGCGCAGCAGGTCGGCGAGGTACAGCGCCGTCGCCTCGCCGGGCATCGTCGGGTTCGTGGCGATCACAAGTTCCCGCACGCCGTCGCCGTCGATGCGCGCCACCAGTTCGTCGATGCGCAGGTCACCGGGATCGATGCCGTCGATCGGCGACAGGGCTCCGCCGAGCACGTGGTAGCGGCCGCGGAACTCGTGCGTGCGCTCGATTGGGAGGATCGCCGAGGGCTCCTCCACCACGCACAGCAGCGAGGCGTCACGCCGTGGATCCGCGCAGATCGGGCACAGGTCGTCCTCCGCGAAGCTGAAGCAGGCCGCGCACGGACGCAGGCGCTCACTCATCTGGGTCAGCGCGTCGGCCAGGGCGCGCACCCGCTCGGGAGGCGCCTTCATCAGGTGGAAGGCGAGCCGCTGCGCGCTGCGCGGGCCGATGCCGGGCAGC
>JBKHVQ010000219.1:0-5741 GCA_046569985.1 Thermoleophilia bacterium
GCCGCGGAGGCGGCTGCCGCGGCGACCCCCGCCGCGCGTCTGCGTCGCGCCGGCATGCGCCGCCCGCCCGCATAAACTCCCGCCGCCCGGGGCCCGTCACCCCTCCGCGCCCGCCCTTCCGGGGCCGGCTCGCGGCCCGGGGCGCGTGTGGTACCCTTCACCGCCCGTCAAACGACCGGAGGCGTCGACCTGTGGCAACAGGCCAGCGCATTGCAGTGACGATGGCTTGCGAGGACTGCAAGCATCGGAACTACCAGACCAACAAGAGCAGGCGGAACACCCCGGACCGCATCGAGTTCCGGAAGTTCTGCCGGTGGTGCGGTAAGCACACTCCGCACAAGGAAACCCGATAACGGCGCACGCCGTTCGGGGCTTCCCGTAGGGTCGTAGCTCAACTGGTAGAGCACCGGTCTCCAAAACCGGGGGTTGGGGGTTCGAGTCCCTCCGGCCCTGTCCGGGCCCCGATACTGATCTGACGAAGACGAGCTGATGGCACGAATCCGACCCGCGCGAGGGCAGGACGGCCCGGCGGACGGCGACGAGCCGGGTCCGGGCGGAGCCCGCGCACCCAAGTCCACACCCGGCAAGCGCTCGGCCTCGAAGGGCCCCCAGAGCCCGAAGCCGAACGCACCGGGCCGGCGCAAGCAGGAGAAGACCGGCAGCTACACCAAGGCGGTGGCCGCGGAGCGCAAGGGTTCGCGCTTCATCCAAGAGGTCATCGTCGAGCTTCGGAAGGTCAGCTGGCCCACTCGCAGCGCGCTCGCACAGTCCACCGCCATCGTCCTGGCGGTCGTCGCTATCGTCGCGGTATACCTCGCGGCCCTCGACGCCGTCTTCAGCCGTCTCATCGACTCCATCTTCTGAGGTTCGCTTCTTGCGCTGGTACGTCATCAACACCTATTCCGGACACGAGAAGAAGGTGAAGACCAACCTTGAGCACCGCCTCATCTCGCTGGGGCAGCGCGACAAGGTGCGCCAGATCGTGATCCCGACCGAGCAGGTGGTCGAGACCAACAAGGACGGCCAGAAGGTCCAGAGTGAGAAGCGTCGCCTCCCCGGCTACGTGCTCGTTCAGATGGACATGACCCCCGACGCCCGGTGGCTGGTGCAGAACACGCCCGGCGTCACCGGCTTCGTGGGTGGAGGCGGGCGCGAGAGCGAGCCCGTCCCGCTGAGCCAGGCGGAGGTCGACCGCCTGCTCAACGTCGCCACCGAGACCCGTCCGCGCGCCAAGGCGGACTTCGAGGTGGGCGACAGCGTGAAGATCATCTCCGGACCCCTGTCGGAGTTCAGTGGAGAGATCGCAGAGATCAAGCCCGAGTTGGGCCGCCTGAAGGTGCTCGTGAGCATCTTCGGCCGCGAGACCCCGGCCGATCTCTCGTTCGATCAGGTCAAGAAGATCACCTAGCGGCGCGAAGAGGACGGAATGGCGAAGAAGGTCCTGCAGGTCATCAAGCTCCAGATCCCCGCCGGTGCGGCATCGCCCGCTCCGCCGGTCGGCCCCGCCCTCGGTGGCGCCAGCATCAACATCATGGAGTTCTGCAAAGCGTTCAACGCGCAGACCCAGGCCGGTAACGGCACCCTCACGCCCGTCGAGGTGACGGTCTACGAGGACCGTTCGTTCACCTTCATCACGAAGGTGCCCCCGGCGGCGGTGCTCATCCGCCAGGCGCTGGGGATCGACAAGGGGAGTTCCGAGCCCCACAAGGACAAAGTGGCGAACCTGTCGCGCGACCAGCTGCGCCAGATCGCCGAGACCAAGCTGCCCGACCTCAACGCCACCAACGTCGAGTCGGCCATGCGGATCATCGCGGGGACGGCGCGCAGCATGGGCGTGACCGTCGACGCGGAGTAGGAGGAGCAGGGGTGCCGAAGCACGGCAGGCGCTACCAGCAGGCCAGGTCCGAGATCGACACCGAGCGGGTCTACAGCCCGCTCCAGGCGGTCCGCCTGATCAAGGCGCACGAGATCACGAAGTTCGACCCCACGGTCGAGCTCCACATCCGGCTGGGCGTCAACGTGCGCCACGCCGACCAGCAGCTGCGCGGCACGATCAGCCTTCCGCACGGCAGCGGCAAAGCGGTCACCGTCGCGGTGTTCGCCCAGGGCGACAAGGCCCGCGAGGCCGAGGAGGCCGGGGCGGACGTGGTGGGCGGCGACGATCTCGCCCAGCGCATCCAGGAGGGCTTCGACGACTTCGATGTCGCGATCGCCACGCCCGACATGATGGGCGTGGTCGGGAAGCTCGGCCGCATCCTCGGCCCGTCGGGCAAGATGCCCAATCCCAAGACGGGCACCGTCACCTTCGACGTGGCGAAGGCCGTCACCGAGGTGAAGGCCGGCAAGGTCGAGTACCGCACCGACCGCACGGGCATCGTGCACCTGGGCATCGGCAAGCGCTCGTTCGACGAGGCCCAGCTGCTCGACAACTACCAGGCCGTGATCGAGGAGATCGTGCGGGTGAAGCCCGCCGCGGCCAAGGGCAAGTACCTCAAGTCGATCACGCTGGCGCAGACGATGGGCCCGGGCATCCCGCTCGACACCACCAACACGTCGGCCGAGACCTCCACCGAGGAGCCCGCCGCCTAGGCGCGCGCGACCGACACACCCGACCGAAGACCCACGGGGGCGGCATCGCCGCCTCAAACCGCCGTTTCGACGGAACCCGTGCGAGGTTGGAGCAGCGTTCAGGGACGGCCCCGCGTGGGCCCGCCGTGATCTGCCCCGGCCTTCACGGCAGACACCTGAGGAGGTGACACCCTGAACCGAGAGCAGAAGGCCGAAGCGCTCCACGCACTGACGGAGCGCCTGAGCGCGAACGACACCGTTATCGCGGCCGACTTCCGCGGACTCACCGTCCGTGCGATGGGCGAGCTGCGGGTCGGCCTCGCCGAGGCCGACACCGAGTTCACCGTGGTGAAGAACACCCTCGCCCGGCGCGCCGCCGGCGAGACGGGGCGTGAGGCGCTCATCGAGCACCTCACCGGTCCCACCGGCATCGCGTGGATCGGCGGCGACCCCGCCGTCGCCGCGAAGGTGCTCGACAAGTTCGCCGCCGCCCACGAGGGCTTCATCCTCAAGGGCGGCCTGCTCGAGGGCTCGCCGGTGTCGCCCGACGACATCGCGCGCCTCGCCAAGCTGCCCGCCCGCGAGCAGCTGCTCGCCCAGCTGGCCGGCGGCATCGCATCGCCCCTCACCGGCCTGGCCGGTGGCCTCAACAACCTCATCGGTGGCCTGGCGCGCTCTCTGGGCGCCCTTCACGCTCAGCGTGCCGCCGAGGCGCCCGCGGACGCCTAGTCCCCGGCCCACCCCATCTCAGTCTCAGATACCGCAGAACAGGAGCATCACATGGCAATGACCACCGAGGAGTGGATCGAGGAGCTCAAGGGCATCTCCGTGCTGGAGCTGTCCGAGCGCATCAAGGCCCTCGAGGAGACCTTCCGCGTGACGGCCGCGGCCCCGGTGGCCGTGGCGGCCGCCCCGGCCGCCGGCGGCGACGGCGACGGTGCCGCGGCGGAGGAGCAGACCGCCTTCACCGTGAGCCTCGAGAGCGCCGGCGAGAAGAAGATCCAGGTCATCAAGGTCGTCCGCGCGGCGACCGGCCTCGGTCTCAAGGAGGCCAAGGAGCTGGTCGACGGCTCCCCCTCCACCATCAAGGAGGGCATCAACAAGGAAGAGGCCGAGGCCCTCAAGGCCCAGCTCGAGGAGGCCGGCGGGTCGGTCGCCCTCAAGTAGGACCGTCGCGGAGACGGGCCCCGCGGATTTGCCGTGGGGCCCGGTGTCTGCTTGTTTAGGACCCTGTGATCAGGGCCCTTTTCACGCGCCGGCCCCGTCCCGCCGCCGGCCTCTTCGCCCTGGCACTGCTCGCCGCGGCGGCCGCGGCGGCTCCCGTCCATGCGGCGCCGGGCGGCGCCGCATCGATCACGGTCGAGGCGCGGCCCGGTTCGGTCGAGCGGGTTCAGCGGGCCCTCGGCCGGACGGGTCTGCGGGTGCACCGGCGCGCCGGGGTCCGCCTGCAGGTCGTGGCCGATCCGGCGCGCGTCCTCTCGTTGCGCCGGCTGCCGGGCGTCGCCGCCGTGCGTCCCGCCGACGCGGCCTTCGGCGACCAGCTCGAGCAGATCGCCCTCTCCCAGGGGTTGAAGCGCACAGGGGCCCTGGCGTTGCAGCGGGCGGCGGGCGGGGGCGCCGGTCTGGTCATCGCCATCCTCGACCTCGGCTTCGGCACCAACCTGGAGGCGCTTCAAGCGGTGGGTGAGTTGCCGCCACCCACCCGCCTGGAGAGCGTCTCGTTCGACCCCGCCGCGGGGCTCGCCGGCGCCAACGCCTACGGCAACCGCACCAACCACGGGGAGCTGGTCGCGCAGACCGTCCACGACTACGCGCCGCGCGCGCGCTATGTCTTCGTGAACTACCACTCCGAGGCCGACTTCGTCGCGGCCACCGACTGGCTCGTCCAGCGCCGCCCCGACATCGTGGTCCACTCCAACAACTTCCTCGAGGGCCCGTTCGACGGCTCGGGGCCCTTGGCGCAGGCCGTCGACCGCGCCTCCGCGGCCGGGATCCTGTGGTTCAACTCCGCCGGCAACTACGCCGAGCGGCACTGGTCGGGCGTGTGGGCCGACGCCGACGGCGATCGGGTCCTCGACTGGCCGGACCCCACATGGACGTTCACCCGCAACACCGGCCAGCCGGTCACCTTCGCGCTCTCCTGGCCGCAGGCCGACCCCGGGCGGCCCACCGATCTCGACCTCGCGATCGAGCGGAGGGCCGACGACGGCACATGGGTCCCCGGCGTCGCGTCCGCCGACCGCCAGGCGGCGGGAGCGGCACCGGCCGAGCGCGTCACCGGCTGGCGGGCGCCGGTCACCGGGACCTACCGCGTTCGCGTCGCCCACGTCTCCGGTCCGCCTCCGGGCGGGCCGCTGACGCTGTTCTCCCGGGAGATCCCCCTCGCGCCCGCCGGCGGCTCCCACGCCGGCAGCATCCCGACCCCGGCGGATGCCCGCGGCGCGATCGCCGTCGGTGCCGTGGACTGGCGCGGCGACCGCCTGCGCAGGTACTCATCGAACGGTCCCTCCGACGACGGCCGCCTGAAGCCGGACCTCGTGGCGCCCCCCGACACCGTGCTCCTGGGGCCCTCCGGCCTGCGCGGAGTGGGCGGCACCTCCAACGCCGCGCCGAACGCGGCCGGCGCGGCAGCGTTGATGCTGGCCGCCGACCGCCGCGCCGGGATCGCCACCGATGCGGCCACGATCCGCGCCCGTCTGGCGGCGATGGCGCTCGACCTGGGCGTGCCGGGGCCGGACATGGCCTTCGGTGCCGGACGCGTGCGCGCGACCACCGACGGGCCGGAGCTCACCGCGCGGACCCCCGCTCCCGGGGCCGCGGCGCGGCGCGTGGTGATGGCGCGCTTCGCGGTCACCTCCCCGATCCCGGTGGTGGCCTGGAACCTCGGCGTCGACGACACGCTCCTGGTGACGCGAACCGGTCGCGGCATCCCTCCGGTGCGCATCGACACCCGGAGGCTCCCCGACGGCGTGCACCGGCTGCGGGTGTCCGTGCGCGACATGGCGGGCAACGTCGGCGTCCTGCGCTGGCCGGTGCGCGTGGATAACACCGCTCCGCGCATCCGGCTGGCTCGCCTGGTCGCACCGCGCGGTCGCGCCACCGGGCGCCCGCGCCCGCTGCGCCTGAGGCTGCGCGTCCATGACGGCGACAGCGCCCGCCCCCTCGATGTGTCG
>JBKHVQ010000220.1:0-1625 GCA_046569985.1 Thermoleophilia bacterium
GGCCTCCTTCCCATCCACTTGGGGACGTTGCAGCTCGACCGGTCGCCGCCTGACGCCCTCGATCCGCTCCTGCCCGTCGCGAGCTTCGTCGCGACCGCGACCTGGACCCAGCAGGACGCCGGAGCGGGCACCGACCCGGGCGAACCGACCGTCGCCGAGATCAACACCGATCCGGCCGGTGGCGCGTCGGGGCAGTGGATCCCGTTCGGCCAGCCCCCGCAGCCCGGTGACGGCCGGCGCACGGCCATCACCGGTGTCGAGGGCCTGGGCGAGGGGCCGCATCTTGTCCGCGTGCGCTCGCGGGACGTGCTGGGCAACGCGGGCAGCCGCACGCTCGGCACGCTGCTGATCGATCAGAGCGCCCCCGTGGTCGCCGATCTCAGCGCCCGGACGCAGGCCGACCCGCGCAACCCGGTGGTGCAGGTGTCCGCGCGCGTCGACGACCCGGGCGGGGCGGGGCTGGCGCGCGTCACGATCGCGCCCCAGGGGGCGCCGGACGGGGTCGACTGGACCAGCGGGGCGGACACCCCGCCGCCGGGGGTGCCATTCTCGGTGATCACCCCGGGGCCGGGCACGCACACCCTGGTCGTGCGGGCGTGGGACAGCGCGGGCAACCGGGCCGAGAGCGCGCCGGTGAGCGTGCGCGTGCTGACCGACGCGGAGTTCCGCGCCCTGCCGGGGCCCTCCGGCGAGCCGCCCGACGCCTCGGGGCTCACCACCACGCCGCCCGGAGGCGAACCGGGAGCGTCGGCGGGCCGCCCCGCGGGGGCCGGCGTGCGCTTCGCTTGGAACGGTGCGGCGCGGTTCCATGCCCGCCGCGCCGGGCTGCGCCTGCGGGGAGCACCGCGAGTCGTCCGCACCGCCTCCGCGTGGCGCCGCCTGCTGGGGAACGTCAACGCCGCGCAGTACGCGGGCTACACGAGCCCATCGGGCCGGGTGCTGCTGGGTCCCGCGGCGACCGCGGGGCTCGGGGCACTGCAGCGCGCCCGCACCGCGCGGGCGGGAGCGCGCCGCCCGTCGCGCGCCGACCTCGACCGCATGGCCATGGGGCTCGCGGTGCTGCTGCACGAGAGCCTCCACGCCACCGGGGTGCCGCCCGCCTCCGACTACCACCGCTCCCCCTCCGCTCGCGCGCTGGAGGAGGGGCTGACGGAGGCCGCGACCGTCGACCTGCTGCGCCGCTATGTCGCCTCGCTGCGGCTCCCGCGGCCGCTGGCCGTCCGCCTGCGCGTGGCCGCGGGACGCTACCGGCCGGCCTACCGCCCCCAGGTGGTGTGGCTGCGGCGCGCCTCCAGCCTGGTCACGGGCCGGCCGGTGCGTGCGCGCGTCACGGTGGCGTGGCGGGTCCGGGCGGCCGACACCCTGGGACCCGAGCGGTGGGATGTGCTGGCCGGTGCCCTGGGGATGTCCGCGCTGGAGGTGCGCGGGTACATCCCGCGGATCACCCGTCCCCGCTGAGCGCCGATAGACGGCCCCGGGCGGGTGTCCCGCAACGGGTAGGGTGCCCGCGCATGGCCGCCACGCCCCTGCTCGATGCGACGCCGCTCGCCTCCGCCCACGCGGTGCGGGGCATCGGCGCGGCCCTCGGCGGCCTGCTCGAGGGCTTCCGGAGCCTCGACGCCGAT
>JBKHVQ010000221.1:0-6975 GCA_046569985.1 Thermoleophilia bacterium
GCCCGGGCTGGCGGCGCCCGCCCGGGCCCTCGCCGCGGCCGGCGCCCGGCGGGTGCTGCTGTGCGGCAGCGGGTCGTGTCTCGCGGGGCTGGTCACCGACGACGGGGAGGCCCGGCGCGTCGCCGCCGGCCTGCGCGGCTGGGAGCCGGTCGCCCTCGTGGCGCCGGCCGCCCGCGCCTGCGCGGGCCCCGCGTGATCATCGCGAGCTGACGACCCGGGCAGGTCCGCGCGGCGGCCGACCCCGGGTGTGGGGGAACGCCCCGGGGTCGGCGCTACACTCGGCCGAGTGAACGACCCGCTCGTCATCGAGGCCACCCCGCCGGGGTTCCGCGACCGCCTCAGCCGCCGCCTGCGCGGCCGCCGGCTCCTTTTCGCGGCCATCCTCGCCGGACTCGAGGTGATCGCCGCGCTGGTCTGGCGGGGCAACGCCCTTCTGCTGACCCTGCTCGCGCTCATCGTCCTCGTGCTGGCCGTGTACGGGGCGACGCGCCTGCGGCCCGGGCCTCTGCGCGACACCCTGTGGATCATCGCCATCGCCCAGGGCATCGTGGTCGCCATCCCGCTGCTGGTCGGGGTGTCGGCGATCATGGCCCTGCTGGTCGGCGTGCTGCTGATCGCGGCGCTCGTCGCCGCCGCCGTGCGCTGGAAGGTGTAGCGGGTGCTTGTCTACTCGCCCCCGCCTGCCGAGCCGGCGCTGGTGCGCCCGGTGTCGAACCTGCCGTCGCATCTCGCGCAGATCGACTGGACGCCGACGCGCACGGCGGCGGCCCCGCTGGTCGCGGTGCTGGACACCGGCGTCGACCCGTCCGCCCCCGGCGTCGCCGGGGTGCTCGTCACCGACCGGGCGCGGTCGTTCGTCGCCGAGAGCCCGGACCCCCTCACCGACACCGAGGGGCACGGCACGCACGTCGCGGCCACGATCGCGTCGGTCGCCGCGGGGAACAGGGGACCCGGTGTGCGCATCCTCCCCGTCACGATCGCGGCCCCCGACGGCACCACCAACCCGCAGGCGCTGGCGCGCGGAGTGCGGTACGCCGCCGCCCAGGGCGCGCGGGTGATCAACATCTCGTTCGGCGGCACGGGCTTCTCGCGCGTGGAGCAGCACGCCATCAACGCCGCGACGCGTTCCGGTGCCCTGGTCGTCGCCGCCGCGGGCAACTCCGGCGAGCGTGGCGGCCCGGCCGAATTCCCGGGCGCATACACCCAGGTGCTCGCCGTCGCGGCGCTCGGCGCCAACGGGCGCGCGCTCGCGCTGTCGACGAAGGGGCGCCAGATCGCGATCGCCGCGCCCGGGGAGCGCGTGGTCGCGACGGCGGCCGCGTCGCGCGGCGGCGCGCCCGAGGAGCGCAGCGGCACCTCGATGGCCGCGGCCGTGGCGACCGGCGCGGCGGTGCGGGTCTGGGCTCGTGCGCCGCGCATGTCGGCCCAGCAGGTCCGCACCGACCTCGAGACGAGCGCGCGCGATGTCGCGCCCGCGGCCGGGATGTCGCGACCGGCGCCGGCGCGGTCGACCTGCGCGCCGCGCTGCGCGCGCCGCTGCCGCCCCGCGAGGACCGGGAGCCCAACGACGACACCGTCCTCGCGCGGCTGATGCCCCCGCTGCTCGGAGTGCGGGGCACCGACGTTCGCGTGACGCGCGGGCGCACCGGGTCGTGGGGGGACCCGCGCGACGGCTTCCGCATCTACCTGCGCGCGGGTGACACCCTGCGGGCCGTCCTCTCAGGTCCGGCGTCCTCCGACCTCGACCTGGTGGCCTGGCGTGTCGGCACTCCGGCGCGGACACGCACCCCCGCCTTCGGCGCCAGATGGAGCGCCGCGGCGTCGCTCGGGCCCACCTCCGCCGAGCGGCTCGTGATGCGCGCGACGCGCACCGGCTTCTACACCCTCGAGGTTCAGGGCGGCCGTCAGCCCGGTCCCTACCGGCTGACCGTGCGGCGCAGCCCCTCGTAACCCGCGTGGGCCAGGGGTGGTAATCCCCCGCCCCACACCTCAGAATCCCCCGGAGTGAGCACGCCCCCCACCGATCCGGCGAGGGATCTCGCCGATCCCGCGCTCTACATCAACCGCGAACTGTCGGGGCTGGAGTTCAACGCCCGGGTTCTGTCGCTGGCGCGCGCCCAGGACGTGCCGCTGCTCGAACGCTGCAAGTTCCTGGCGATCTTCGCGAACAACCTCGACGAGTTCTTCATGGTGCGGGTGGCCACCGTCCAGGATGCCCTCGAGGCGGGACGGGTGCCGTCGACCCCCGACCAGCTGCCGCGCGATGTCGTCCTCGACGGCATCGCGCGGCGCGTGCGTGAACTCGTGGCCGAGCTGGACACCACCTGGCGCGGCGAGCTGCACCCGGCCCTGGAGGCCGAGGGCATCAGGATCACCACCCTCGACGATCTCACCCCCGACGAGCGGCGCGACGCCGACGAGCGCTTCGACCGCGAGGTCTACGCGGCGCTGACGCCCCTCGCTGTCGGGCCGGGCCTGCCGTTCCCGTACATCTCGGGCCTGTCGCTCAACCTCGGGCTGTGGGTGCGCGACCCGGCGAACGGCGAGACGCGGTTCGCCCGCGTGAAGGTGCCTCCCCGGCTGCCGCGCTTCCTTCCGGCGGGCGAGCGGCTCGTGCCGCTGGAGCAGGTGATCGAGCACCACATCGCCCGCCTGTTCCCGGGCATGGAGATCGTGGCCTCCACGCTCTTCCGGGTCACCCGCGACGCGGACTTCTCGATCTCCGACGAGTCGGACGACCTCATCGGGGCGGTCGAGGCCCAGTTGCGCCGGCGCCGCTTCGGGCACGTGGTGCGACTCGAGGTGCAGGAGGACGCGCCAGCCGACCTGGTGCGGGCCCTGATGGACGCGATGGAGGTGGGCGAACGGGAGACCTACCGGGTCCCCTCGCCGCTCGACCCCACCGCGCTCTTCGCGCTCGCCGGCCTCGACCGGCCGTCCCTGCGCGACCGCGAGTGGGAGCCACGCGTGCCCGCGCGGCTACGGCGCGAGGAGGGCGAGGCGGCCGACATGTTCGCCGTCATACGCGACGGCGACCTGCTCGTCCACCACCCCTACGACGACTTCCACAGCAGCGTCGAGCGCTTCGTGGAGCAGGCCGTCGAGGACCCGAACGTGCTCGCCATCAAGCAGACCGTCTACCGCACCAGCGGCGACTCGCCGATCGTGCCCGCGCTGATGCGCGCCGCGGAGGAGGGCAAGCAGACGGTCTGCCTGGTCGAGGTGCAGGCGCGCTTCGACGAGGAGCGCAACATCCAGTGGGCGCGCGCGCTGGAGCGCGCCGGGGTCCACGTCGTCTACGGCCTCTCGGGGCTGAAGACGCACGCGAAGCTCGCGATGGTGGTGCGCCGCGAGGGCGACCGCGTGCGCCGCTACGTGCACATCGGCACCGGCAACTACAACCCGTCCACGGCGCGCCTCTACACCGACATGGGCCTGTTCACGTGCCGCGAGGACCTGGCCGAGGATGTCGCCGACCTGTTCAACCATCTCACCGGCTTCGGGCGTCCCCCGAGCTACCGGGCGGCGCTCGTCGCGCCGGTGCACCGGCGCGACGGCATCATCGGCGAGATCGAGCGCGTGGTGGCCGCCCACCGGCCCGGGTCGCCCTCGCGGGTGGTGATGAAGATGAACTCGTTGATCGACGGGCCGCTGATCGAGGCGATCTACCGGGCATCATGCGCCGGCGTGCAGGTCGACCTGATCGTGAGGGGCATCGCCGGCCTGCGCCCCGGCGTGCCGGGCGTGAGCGACAATGTCCGCGTGATCTCCATCGTCGGCCGTTTCCTCGAGCACTCGCGGGTGTTCGCGTTCACCGCCGAGGGGCGGACCCGCCACTGGATCGGCTCGGCGGACATGATGGCCCGCAACCTCGACAACCGGGTCGAGCTGGTCACGCCCGTCGACGACCCGGTGGCCCAGCGCGAACTCGAGGCGGTCATCGACCTGCAGCTCGCCGACACGGCGTTGGCGTGGGAGCTGGGCCCCGACGGCGGCTGGACCCACCGCCGCGCCCCGGACGGCGCCGAGCCCCTCAACTCGCAGGACGCGCTGATGGAGCGCGCCGCGCGCGCCGCGCGCGCGGAGTCCGCTTTCTCGCCGGGTCCGATAGTCTGAGCGGGTGAGCACCCACCACACCCCCCCGCCGCCTCCCCCGGGTGAGGATGTCCCGGAGACCCCCTCGACTCCCACGTGGACTCCGCCGCCAAAGCCCACCTTCAACTCGCCGGCCGCCGACCTCAACCAGCTTCGCAATGAGGCGAAGCGCGTGGCCGAGTCGGCGCCGTCACAGCCGGTGCACAAGGCGGTTCTCGATCGCGCCAGGGCTCTGGCCCGTTCGGTCGAGCACGACCTCGGTCTGCCCGACAGCGCCGACGGCCTCTGCTACGCGGACCTGGCCGTGCTGCTGTCGCAGTCCAAGTAGCGCGCCCCTCCGGCGTTCAGCCGGTCGGCTCGGGGAGCTCCATCAGCAACCGGGCGACCGCGCCGTAGTCGAGCTCGGCGGGGGTCCGGTCGAGCAGCGCCCGCGCCGCGTCGCCGAGCACCAGCGGCTCGCCGTGCAGGTCGGCCGCGTGGCCGAGGTCCTTCAGCAGGTTGCGGGTGGTGAAGCCGGGCCGGTGGTCGCCGGCCACCACACGCGGGAAGAGGTTCCGCAGCTGCCACGAGTCGCCGCTGGCGCGCATCACCACCTCGCGTGCGAGGGCGGGGTCGAGCCCGGCTCGCTGCCCCACGCCCAGGGCCTCGGCGGTGCCGGTGGCGATCACGGCGACCAGCAGGTTGTTCACCAGCTTCGCGACGAGCCCGAGCCCCACCTCGCCGCAGTGCACCCGGCGCTCCGGGTCGCCGATCGCGTCGAGCGCCGGCCGGGCGTGCTCCAGGGCGCCGGCATCGCCGCCGACCATCACCGCGAGTGTGCCGGCCTCGGCTCCGGGCGGGCCGCCACTGAGCGGGCAGTCGAGGTACTCGACGCCGGCGCGCCGGCACTCCTCGGCGAGGGCCCGGGCCACCGACGGGGCGATGGTGCTGGTCTCCACCATCACCGGGGGCCTGGCCGGCGCGGCCAGCATGGCGCGGACGACCTCCTCCACATCCGGGGAATCGGTGACGCAGGACATGCCGATGTCGGCTCCGTCCATCGCCGCGGCAACCGACCCGGCCACGGCCGCGGGCAGCCCGGCGGCGCGCTCGGGGCGGCGCGCGTAGAGGCGCACCTCGTGCCCGGCCGCCGCCAGATTGCGCACCATGCCCGCGCCCATCAGGCCGGCGCCCACGAACCCGATCCTCATTGCCGCACTTTAGCGGCGGCGGGAGAATGTGAGGGTCGCCTCGCGCTCGACCCCGCCCCGCGGGGGAACGCTGCGACCGGGCTCTCACGGTGTGCCCCACCGTGGCGATCGAGCCTCACGTCGCCGGATGGCGACCGGACGACGACCCTCGACAACATGATGCACGAAGACGCCCGGATGCGCGCCCCCCGGACGGTGAGTTCGCCCCCCATCCCGATGGGGGAGGAGATTCACGCCCCGTCACACCGTCCGGACAGGCCTTCGGGTCCGCGGCGCGAAATCCGTCTCGGATGAGCGACATGCCGCCAGCCGGTCCGCCGCCGCCCGAGCCCTCAGCCACGGGCGTTCGCGCGTTCGTGATGGCACTCCTCGGCCTGCCGATGCGCATGGTCCGCTGGGTCACGGCGGTCGTCGTCGGCACGGCCCGCCACGCGATCCGCGACGACATCACCGGCGTCGCGAGCCAGTTCGCCTACAACGCGTTCCTGGCGACGGTGCCGTTCCTGTTCGTCCTCGTCTCGCTGATCGGTCTGGTCGCCGAGCCGGACACCTTCGACAGCTTCCTGGCGGACGACGCCGACAACGCCATCCCGCCGGAGCTGCGCGATGTCCTCCGGACGGCCCTGGCGCAGGCCACGGCGAACACCAGCCAGGCGGCGGCATTCCTGGCGCTCGGTCTTCTCGGCGCCATCTACGTCTCGGCGAACGTGATGGGCGCGCTCGTCGGTGGCCTCGACAGGGCCCGCGGCGTGCCGCACCGGCGCTGGCTGCGCGGGAAGCTCGTGGCGGCCGCGCTCGCCCTCGGCACCAGCGTGCTGGTGGTCGCCACCACGCTGGCCCTGATCGGCGGGAGCCGGCTCGTGGACGCGATCGCCCAGGAGATCTTCGGGCGCGGCGCGCCCAACGTGGCGAGCGACCTGCTCTACGGGATCGGCGCGGCCTCGCTGCTCATCTTCACCGTCACGACCTTCCACCTGGGGCCCAACGCCCCCCGCCGGCGGTTCATCGCCGACGTGCCCGGTGCGGTGGTCTCGGTGGTGCTGTGGCTGGGTGCATCGCGCCTGTTCGCCTTGTACATCGAGAACTTCGACTCGTACAAGACCGTCTACGGGGCGTTGGCCGGTGCCGCGATCTACCTGATCTTCCTGTTCCTCACCTGCGTCGCCCTGCTGATCGGGGCGGAGGTCAACGAGCAGATGGCGCGTATGCGCGCGCTCAACCGCGACATTCGCGCCGCGGCCGCGCGGGCGGCTGCCGAGAGGGCCGCTCAGGAGGCCCCCCACCGGCCCGCGGTCACCCTGGTTCCCGTCGAGCCGCCGACCGAGGTGCTCGACGCGGAGGCCGAGGCGGAACGCCTGCGGCGCCTGGGGGGCGACCGCTGACGGCGGGGGCGCTCAGGCGTGGCGGGCCAGCACCCGCCGCGCCCGGTCGGCGTAGCCCCCGCCGAACAGCAGGGCGTGCACCAGGAGGGGGTGAAGCTGGTGCAGTTCCCGGCGCTCCCGGTGCCCCTGCGCGAGTGGCGCCACCTCCTCGTAGGCGGCGAAGGTTCGCTCGGTGAAGCCGCCGAACAGGCGCATCATGGCCAGGTCGACCTCGCGGTGCCCGCCGTGGGCGGCGGGGTCGACCAGCACCGGCGCCCCGTCGTCGTCGACGATCGCGTTGCCCGACCAGAGGTCGCCGTGCAGGCGCG
>JBKHVQ010000222.1:0-4536 GCA_046569985.1 Thermoleophilia bacterium
CTCGTGGAGCGCGGGCTGACGCGTGAGCAGGCCTATGCGCTGGTGCAGCGCAACGCGATGCGCGCGTGGGACGAGGGGCGCCCGCTGCGGGACCTGCTGGGCGCCGACGCCGAGGTGGCCGCGGTGATCGGCTCCGCGGACCTCGACGCCCTGTTCGACCCGGCGTGGTACACCCGTCATGTCGATGCGCTGATGGCGCGAGTGGAGGCCCTGTAGATCGTGACGGGTGAGGCGCCGGTGCTGCGGGGGAAGGTGCGCGAGGTCTACCGCGCGGGCGACGACCGCCTGGCGATGGTGGCCAGCGACCGCATCTCGGCCTACGACGTCATCCTGCCGACGCCCATCCCCGACAAGGGGCGGGTTCTCACCGGCCTGTCGCGGCACTGGTTCGCGCAGACGGCCGACATCGTGCCCAACCACCTGCTCTCGACGCGCCCGGCCGACATGCCCGCCCCCTTCCGCGCCCCGGAGTTCGCCGGGCGCACCATGCTGGTCCGGCGGCTGGAGATGCTGCCGATCGAGTGCGTCGCCCGCGGATACCTGGTGGGCTCGGGGTGGCGCGACTACCGCGAGACCGGCGCCGTCTGCGGCCACCCGCTGCCCGCCGGCCTCGACCAGGCCGACCGCCTGGCCGAGCCGATCTTCACTCCGGCGACCAAGGCCGACAGCGGGCACGACGAGAACATCACCCGCGAGGAGGCCGCCGACCTGGTCGGCGGCGAGGTCCTCGCCGAGGTGGAGCGCATCACGCTCGCCCTCTACACGCGGGCCGCGGCGGCCTGCGCGGCGGCGGGGATCATCCTGGCCGACACGAAGTTCGAACTGGGCCGCGACCCCGCCACCGGCGACCTGGTGCTCGGCGACGAGGCCGTGACCCCCGACTCGTCGCGGCTGTGGCCGGCCGGCGAGTGGCGGCGGGGCATCAACCCGCCCTCGTTCGATAAGCAATACGTCCGCGACTGGCTCGACGCGTCAGGATGGGACCACCGCCCGCCCGGGCCCGAGCTGCCCGACGATGTCGTCGCGGGAACCCGTGCCCGATACGTCGATGCGTACGAGCGCATCACCGGCGAGTCGTTCGCCGATTACCTCCGGGAGTGTGAATGACGCAGGTGGTGGTGACCGTGATGCCCCGCGCCGGGGTGCTCGACCCTCAGGGCCAGGCCGTGCGCGGAGCGCTGACCCAGCTCGGCTTCGCCGACGTGGGCGAGGTGCGCATCGGCAAGCGCATCGAGCTGGACATCCCCGGGGCCGACCCGGAGGGGACC
This sequence comes from Thermoleophilia bacterium, assembly GCA_046569985.1. Classification (GTDB taxonomy): domain Bacteria; phylum Actinomycetota; class Thermoleophilia; order Miltoncostaeales; family Miltoncostaeaceae; genus JAVJSF01. Next base: position 1,269 of record JBKHVQ010000222.1, read on the forward strand.
GCCCGAGAGATGTGCGAGAAGCTGCTCGCCAACGCCCTGATCGAGGACTACCGGGTGGAGCGCGCGTGACCACGGTCGCGATCGTGCGCTTCCCGGGCTCGCTCGACCACGACAGCGCGGCGCGGGCCGTCGAGGGCCTCGGCGCCACCGCGGTCGAGGCCTGGCACGCCGACGACGCCATGCCGGCGGGCACCGATGCGGTGCTGATCCCCGGCGGGTTCTCCTACGGCGACCACCTGCGCTGCGGCGCGATCGCGAGCCGCTCGCACATCATGGGCGCCATCGCCCGCCACGCGGCCGAGGGCGGCCGCGTGCTGGGCATCTGCAACGGATTCCAGGTGCTGTGCGAGGCCGGGCTGCTGCCCGGCGCGCTGCGGCGCAACGCGACCCTGTCGTTCGTGTGCCGCCAGATGAACCTCGAAGTGGCAGACGCCGGCACCCCGTGGACGGGCGGGCGGCCGGAGGGCGCGCTGCTCTCGGTCCCGGTCAAGAACAACGAGGGCGCCTGGTACGGGGATCCCGCGACGGCCCGCCCGGTGCTGCGCTACGCGGGCGGCAACCCCCTCGGATCCGTCGAGGCGATCGCGGGCATCGCGAATACCGAGGGGAACGTCATGGGTCTGATGCCGCACCCCGAGGAGGCCTGCGACCCGCTGCTCGGGTCGACCGACGGCGAGGCGATCATCGGGGGCCTGCTGCGATGAGCTCCGAGGCCGTCCCCCTCCACCGCCGGCTCGGTCTCACCGACGACGAGGCCGCGCTCATCCCCGAGCTGCTGGGCCGCGAACCCACCGACCCCGAGCTCGTGATGTTCAGCCTGATGTGGAGCGAGCACTGCTCGTACAAACACTCGAAGCCCCTTCTGCGCGGCTTCCCGACCACGGGCCCGCGCGTGCTGCAGGGCCCCGGCGAGAACGCGGGCGTCATCGACGTCGGTGACGGCCTCGCGGTCGCGCTGAAGATCGAGAGCCACAACCACCCCTCGGCGGTCGAGCCCTTCGAGGGCGCGGCCACCGGTGTCGGCGGCATCGTGCGCGACATCATGGCGATGGGCGCGCGGCCGATCGCGCTGCTCGACTCGCTGCGCTTCGGCAGCCTCGAGAGCGCCCGCAGCCGCCACCTGTTCACCCGCGCGGTGGCCGGCATCGGCCACTACGGCAACTGCATCGGCGTTCCCACCGTCGGCGGCGAGGTGGCCTTCGACGACCGCTACGAGGAGTCGTGCCTGGTCAACGCCATGTGCGTCGGCGTTCTGCCCGCCGGGCGCGTGCTGCGCGCCGCGGCGTCGGGTCCCGGCAACGCCCTCGTGCTCTACGGCAACCGCACCGGACGCGACGGCATCGGCGGCGCCAGCGTGCTGGCCTCGGCCGAGCTGGACGACGACGAGGACAAACGGCCGTCGGTGCAGGTGGGGGACCCGTTCACCGAGCGCAAGCTCATGGACTGCAGCCTCGAGCTGGCCGACGCCGGAGCGTTCGTCGCGCTTCAGGACCTCGGCGCGGCCGGCCTCACCAGCTCGGCCAGCGAGATGGCCAGCAAGGGCGGCGTGGGGCTGGAGATCGACCTCGACCTGGTGCCCCTGCGTGAGAGCCTCACCCCGGCCGAGATCCTGGTGTCGGAGAGCCAGGAGCGCATGCTGTGCGTGGTCGAGCCCGGGCGGGTCGACGAGGTGATCGCCACCTGCCGCAAATGGGACCTCGATGCCACGGTGATCGGCCGCGTGACCGAGGGCGACCGGCTGGTGGCGCGCTTCGGGGGCGAGATCGTGGTCGACCTGCCGGCCCGTCTGCTGGCCGACGACGCGCCCGTCTACGGCGTCCCGCAGGACCCGGCCCCGGCTCCGGTACCGCTGGCCATCGACGGCATCCCGCAGCCCGCCGACCTCGCCGGCGCCTGGCGCGACCTCCTCGGGCACCCCAACGTGGGTTCCCGGCGCTGGATCTACGAGCGCTACGACCACCTGGTGGGCGCCAACACCGTGCGCCGCCCGGGCGGCGACGCCGCCGTGGTGCGCCTGCCCGGCAGCGCTCGCGCGATCGCCCTCGCCACCGACTGCGCCGAGCGCTGGTGCGAGCTCGACCCACGCAACGGCGGCCGGGCATCGGTGCTGGAGGCGGCCCGCAACGTGGCGGCCGTCGGCGCGCGCCCCGTGGCGGCCACCGACTGCCTCAACTTCCCGAACCCCGAGAAGGGCTCCACGGGCTGGCGGCTGGCCGAGGCGATCGCCGGCATGGCCGAGGCCCTCACCGCCCTTGAGGTCCCCATCGTCTCGGGGAACGTGTCGCTCTACAATGAGAGCGCGCAGCGGGCGATCCTCCCCACCCACGTGGTGGGAATGATGGGGCTGCTCGAGCGCGCCGACCGGAGCGTGGGGCAGGCCTTTGTCGCGGACGACGACGTGGTGATTCTGATCGGCGAGGGTGGCCGCCTGGACGCGAGCGAGTACCTCGGGCGCACCGAGGGCGCGCCGGAACCCGTCGACGTGAACCGCGAGGTGGCGGCGATCGAACTGGTGATCCGGGCCGCCGAGGCCGGGCTGCTGCGCTCGGCGCACGATGTCGCCGGCGGCGGGCTGGGCGTGGCCCTGGCGGAGTCGGCGATCGCCGGTGGCCGCGGCGCGCGGCTCACGCTGGCGTCCGGCCGGCGTGACGACGAGGTGCTGTTCGGCGAGGGCGGCGGGCGCTTCGTGATCACCGTGCGTCCCGACGACATCGAGGTCCTCATGGCCCTCACCGCCGACCTGCCGGTCGCGGTCACCCGCATCGGGGTCGTCGGCGGAGACGCGCTGACGGTGACGATCGGCGACACGCGGGTGAGCCTCACCGTCGCGGAGGCACGCGACGCCCACGAGCGCGCACTGCCGGAGGCGCTGGCGTGACCGACCGGGATCGCCTGCCGGACGACGACCACCCCAACGAGGAGTGCGGGGTCTTCGGCGTGATCGCGCCGGGGCGCGACGTCTCGCGGCTCGCCTTCTACGCGCTGCACGCCCTGCAGCACCGCGGCCAGGAGAGCGCGGGCATCGCGGTGCGCGACGGCGGGAACGTGGTCATCCAGCGCGACCTGGGGCTGGTCAGCACCGTTTTCGACGAGCCCTCGCTGCGCAGCCTCACCGGCGACGCCGCGATCGGCCACGTCCGCTACTCCACCACCGGTGCCAACAAGTGGGACAACGCCCAGCCGGTGGCCCACACCCGCGGCGACGACATCGTCTCGCTGGGGCACAACGGCAACCTCACCAACACGGGGGCGCTGCGCGCCGAGATCG
>JBKHVQ010000223.1:0-3774 GCA_046569985.1 Thermoleophilia bacterium
GGGGGGGCCGCGGTCGTCGGGTTTCAGATCGCGGTCACCGATGCCGACACGATGATCATGAGCACAGACACCGCCGACGCATCCGCGCCCCACGACCTCGCCGCCTCGCGCGCCACCGGCGTGCACGACACCGGCACCTACGACGGCGAGGACCGCTACTTCAACCATGAGCGCCCCGAGCTGGTGGCCCTGGTGCCCGAGGGCGTCCGGCGCGTCCTCGATGTGGGATGCGGCTCCGGCGCGCTCGGCGCCGCCGTCCGCCGCGACCGGCCCGGGTGCACGGTCACCGGCATCGAGTGGTTCGAGGACGCGCTCGACCGCGCCCGCGGCCGCCTCGACGAGGCGTGGCGCATCGACCTCAACTCATTCGAGGAGCTACCCGCCGAGCCGGGCGCCTTCGACGCCATCGTCTGCGGCGATGTCCTCGAGCATCTGCTCGACCCCGAGCGCACACTGAACGCGCTGCGGCCCTATCTCGATACCCGCGGGCGCCTGGTGATCTCGATCCCGAACGTCCGCCACTGGTCGGTGATCTTCCCGCTGCTGGTCCACGACCGCTGGGAGTACACCGACGCGGGCCTCCTCGATCGCACGCACGTCCACCTGTTCACCATCACCGAGATGGCCCTGATGCTGGGCCGCGCCGGCTACCGCGTGGATGCGATCGACTCGGTGCAGATGCCGATGCCCGACGAGATGATCCCCCTGTCGCAACTCGCGCTGCGCATGGGGGCGGGGGAGGACATCGAGATCCGCCTCGGTGCCTACCAGTACCTGGTGAGCGCCTCGCGGGAGTCCTGACCGGCCACCCGCAGGGGGGCCGCAGGGCCGAGGTCAAGCGTTCCGGCGATCCGGCCGATCCAGGACCCACGGACGGCGGAGCCGTCCGTGGCATCAGATCCCGCGAGTGGAGCCGACATGGACGTCACCGGACCTCGCCTCACCGAGGCGCCACCCCCCTCACCCCAGGGCTCGCCGCCGCCCGGCGCCCGCCCCGCCGGGTTCACCGAGCGCACGGGGCCGCCCGCCCCGCCGGGCCTGCGCACGCTCGGCGACCCGGCCGAGACGCCACCGCCGCCGTCTCCCACCGAGGCCCCGTGGGTGCCGCGCAGCACGCTCAAGATGGGCCTCACCGCCGCCGATGTGGACGTGAAATTCGAGATCGACAAGGACGGCAGCAGGGTCACCGTGACGATGTATGACCGGGCATCCGGCGAGGTTCTCAAGCAGATCCCGCCCAGAGAGGTGCAGGACATCATCGAGACGCTGGCCGGCCGCGGCCTGATCGTCGACGACGCGCGCTGACAAGGACGACATGAGCACCTCATACTCACCCGCCATCAGCTTCAGCGGCGTCGGCACCGGCATCGACACGGGCGCGATCATCGAGAGCCTGATGAAGCTCGAGCGCCGTCCGATCACGATGCTCGAGACCCAGAAGAAGACCATCCAGACGCGTCAGGGCGTCATCCAGGAACTGAACGGCCTTCTCAGCAAGCTGAAGGACGCCGCGGCCTCCCTGTATTCGGCATCTGCCCTGCGCGGCACCTCGTCCACGTCGGCCGACGCCGGCGTCGCCACGGCGAGCACCGGCGCCGGCGCGCCCGCGGGCACCTACAACGTCGTCGTCAACTCCCTGGCGCAGGCGCACACCATGGCCTCGGCCGCCGCTTCGCCGCTCGTCGCCGGGCAGACGCTCGACATTACCGTCGGCGCCGGAACCGCCGGTTTCACGGTGGCCGCCGACGACACCCTCGCGTCGTTCGCGGCGAAGATCAACGCCGACGACAGCTCGGGCGTCTCCGCGAGCGTGATCAACGACCGGCTCGTGCTGATCTCCCGGGCAACCGGGGCCGCGGGCGCCATCACGCTCGGCGGTGACGCGGCGGCCGGCTTCGGGTTCGCGGCGACGCAGGCCGCCCAGGACGCCTCGGCGACCATCAACGGACTCACCGTCACCAGCGCGGGCAACACCATCTCCGGCGCGATCGCCGACACGACGATCGGGCTCGGCAGGGTCGGGTCGACGACGATCACCGTCGGTCTCGACACCGACGCCGCCACCAAGGAGGCCGAGGCGTTCGTCGAGGCCTACAACAACCTGATGTCGAACATCGCGCGGTCGACCTCCTACGACGCGAACACGAAGGTCGCCGGCGCACTCCAGGGCGATCAGAGCATCAACCAGATCGCCGCGCGCCTGCGTTCGGTCGCCGGATCGGCGGTCGCGGGCCTCGGCGGGGCGCACGACTCGCTCGCCCAGATCGGCATCACCGCCGCGCGCGACGGCACGCTGACCCTCGACAAGACCAGGTTCTCGCAGGCCGTGACCATCGATGCCGCCGCCGTGCGCGCGGTGTTCGGCCGCGACGACGGCGTGGAGGGCGTGGGCGGCTCCGACGGCATCGCCCGTCAGATCAACACGCTCGCGGTCTCGCTCGCGGACGAGGTGCTCAGCTCGCGGCTGTCGGGCTACAGCTCGTCGCTGAAGCGGCTCGACGACCGCATCGCGGGCCTCGAGCAGATGATGGTCCTTAGAGAGAAGACGCTGAAGGCCCAATGGGCGGCGATGGAGCGCGCGGTCTCGGCGCTTCAGAACCAGGGCAGCCAGCTGGCCGCGCGCCTCGGCGCGCTCGGCTGACCGCGACACATTCCAGGAGGGTTCGTCCCGTGCTCACAGAGCTCCGGCAGTACACCGACCATTCCGCTCAGACGGCCAGCCCCGGGCGCCTGGTGGTGATGCTCTATGACGGTTTCCTGCGCTTCGCCGCCCAGGCGAGGGTGGCCTACGAGCGCGGAGATGTCGGCGAGGGCGGGCTGCGCCTCACCCGGGCCCAGGACATCGTGACCGAGCTGCGCGTCAGCCTGGACATGACGCGGGGGCAGATCCCCGAGAACCTCGCGAGCATTTACGACTACGTCGGCGAGCGCCTCACCGCCGTGCGCATGCGGGGCGACCTGGCGGCGATCGACGAGGCGGTGCGCCACATGAAGGACCTGCGGGAGGCGTGGGCGGCCATCGCCGGCACCCCCCGCCCGGCGGCGGCGGGCCGCCCGGTCGTGGGTGTCAACCTTGCTGGGTGACCTCCATGCCCTGCGGGCCCTGCAGGGGGAACAGGAGCGGGCCCTGCGGGAGGGGGACGCCGAGCGGGTGGAGGAGCTCTGCGCCGACGGCCGGGCGATCATCGCGCGCCTCGGGACCGCGGCGCCGGCCGGCCCGGCCGAGCGGGACGCGGTGCGCCAGCTGGCCCCGGAGTTGCGGGCATCGCAGACGCGGCTGGAGGCGCTCGCCGCCGAGATGCGTCACGCCATCCTCGATCAGTTGCGAACGCTCGGGCCGGGCCGGGAGGCCCTGGCCTCGTACCGGCCGCCCTCGCGCGACGACGCCCGCTGGGTCGACCGCACGCACTGACGTATTCCGGCGCCGGCTCTCAAGTCGCCGGTGACGCCGGCCGATAACGGCCTCGAGCGCGGCCACCACATGGCGCGCCGCCACCTCGGAACCGCACGGACGTGGACCGTGGGGGCGTATCCGATCCAAGTCCGGCCCGCGCATTCAAGGAGGAATCATGGGTCTTCGCATCTACAACAACGTTGAGGCCGCCAACGCACACCGCGTCCTCAGCAACACCAACAACGCGCTCTCGAAGTCGATGGAGCGCCTCTCCAGCGGCCTGCGCATCAACCGCGCCGCCGACGATGCGGCGGGACTCGCGGTCTCGGAGGTCATGCGCTCGCAGATCCGGGGCATGAATGTCGCCTCGCGCAACGCGC
>JBKHVQ010000224.1:0-3176 GCA_046569985.1 Thermoleophilia bacterium
CGACGGGCTGGCGCCGTTGGGGCGGCTGCCGTCATAGGACGGCAGGTAGCTCAGGTCGGCGACGTCGGCGTTGAGGAAGTCCGGCATCGAGACGAACGCGTAGTCCGCCGGCGGTGCCGGCGCGGGCACGTCTTGGGCGTGTGCACTCGCCGCGAGCGCGGCCAGTGACGCCAGCGCGGACGCGCCGGTTCTCCAGGCTCGGGTTCCGATGGGGCGACGCCTCACGTGTCTGACGATTGGCCACCGGGCGGGTGGCTCCTGCCGCGCCGGGGCGCGGCGACGGCACGCGAGAGGCTACGCGGCGCCGGCCGGCGCCGGGCCCGCCGCGGGTACGGCGGGCCCGGCGTACCCGTGGCGGGCGCTGCTCACCGCTGCCCGGGTCAGTCCGGGGTCACCGCGTCGACCTGGACGCTGACGGCGCCGAGATGAGCGACCGCTGCACGCAGGTTCCGGGCGACCGCCTCCACGAGTGCCTGGGAGTCCCCGATGGTCAGGTCGCCTGCCGCGCCGATCCGGAGCTCCGCCCTGATGCGATGCCCGGACCAGCGCGCCCGGGCGTCCTCCACGGTGAGGACGCCGGGGGTGCTGGCGGCGACCGAGCGGATCTGCTCGATCCTCTCGGGTTCGATGCCGTCGAGGAGGCGCAGGCCGATCTCCCGCGCCGAGACCCACACGATCCGGACGATGACCGCGGCGATCAGCAGACCGACGATCGGATCGGCGAGCGGCTGGCCGAGAGCGACGCCCGCCGCACCGGCGACCACCGCCAGGCTCGTGAACCCGTCGATGCGCGCGTGATGGCCGTCCGCGACGAGGGCCGCGGATCCGATCCGCCGGCCGGTGCGGATCCGGTAGACGGCGACCCACTCGTTGCCGATGAACCCGACGACACCGGCGAGGGCGACGGCCAGGAGGTGATCGGGCGCGCTGGGGTCCACCAGGCGTACACCCGCCTCGTAGGCGGCGTAGACGGCCGAGAACAGGATCACGAGCAGGACGGCGATCCCGGCGATGTCCTCGGCGCGCCCGTACCCGTAGGTGAAGCGGCGATTCGGCGGCCGGCGGCCGAGCAGGAACGCGGCGGCCAGCGGGACGGCGGTGAGCGCGTCGCCGATGTTGTGGACCGTGTCGGCCAGCAGCGCCACCGAACCGGTGAACATGACCACCGCGACCTGCACGGCGGCGGTGGCCCCGAGGACCAGCAGCGAGACCCACAGGGTGCGCAGGGCGGCGGCGCTGTCGAGGAGCGAAGGGTCGACGCCACCGTGGGTGTGGCCGTGCCCGCCGTCGCCGTGGCTATGGCGATGACCACCGTCGCCGCGGTCGTGGTGGTCGTGACGGTGGTGGGTCTGCCCGCGACTCACGCGGCCGGCGGCACCGGCTGCTCGATGCCGGGCTGGAGCGCGACGACGCCCCATGAGTGGGCATGGTCGTGGCGCGCCGCGCGGACGTGATCGACGTGGAACACGGCCTGGGCGAGCAGGTCGGCGACGTGGGGATCGTGGAGCGAGTAGAAGATCTGCCGCCCGCGGCGCTCGCGTACGACCCAGCCCATGTGGCGGAGCATCCGCAGCTGGTGCGAGGTGGCGGAGGGCGACAGCCCCGCGGCGACTGCCAGCTCACCGACCGCTGCCGGCCCTTCCCGCAGGTGGCCGAGGATCATGACCCTGCCCGGGCTCGCGAGCACCGTCAGGGCATCGGCGACCTCGGCGGCGATGCCGGCGTCGATCGTGATCGTCTCTGTGGTGGGCGGTTCCCCGTGGCTCATTTGCCGATGATATCTGAGACTGTGCTCATCTGTTCTCTATCTGTATGGTTCAGGCCATGTTCAGATTCCAGAATCGCGCTCGCGCCCGGTGGGCGCTGGCCCTCATCACCGTATTCACCGTCATTGCCGTCGCGGCCGGATGCGGCGGCGGCAGCGCAGACGCCGAGCCCCAGGACGCTTCGCAGGCCACCGGCTCGCTGGTGACCGTCGACGGGCGGGCGGTCTCGGCCACCGATCAGGAACTGGTGCTCAGGACCGCGGACGGCGAGCGCACCTTCCAGATCCGCGAGGACGACCTGCAGGCCGTCGACCCCGCGCACTTCGAGTCGCACGTCGGAGTGGCGACCCTCGGCTTCCGCATCCATTACGTGAGCGAAGGCGGCATCGACTACGCGGTCTCCACGGAGGAGATCAAGGGCTCGACCCTCGGTTTCGACTGATCGTGACGCCACGCCTCGCCGTGTCGGCCCTCGACGCCGAGGGCGCGATCCGTGCTGCCGCCGGAGCCTCCCTCGGCCGGGGCCTGATGCTGGCATCCGCATTCGGGGTGCTCCTCGCCAGCGCCGCGCTGGTCGCCCTGATCCTCCGCGGTGCCTATGACGGAACCCCACGGGGCCCATGGCGGGTCGGCCTTCCCTTCGGGGCCGCCGGTGCCGGCGTGATCGCCCTGATCGGGGGTGCCGTCGCAGCGTGGGCGGCGCAACGCAACGGCTCGATCGTCGCGGGCGACAGCGGCATCGCCGCCATCACGGGCACCGCCATCGGCGCCTGGTCGATCGCGGCCATGGCGCTCGGGGTGCTCGCGATCGTCCTGGCGTTCATCGACCGGCGCCGCCGGGCGCCGCGCGTCGGCTGGCCGGTGGCACTGGTGCTCGCCGCGTGCGTCGCCGGCGGCAGCGCGGTCGCCGCCGATTTGCCCAGCCCCGCCCGTCAGGCCGAGGCCACCGTCGCGCTCGACGACACCACCCAGGCGACGGTGGTGCTGACGCCCGGCGCGGCCGGGTCGAACGACATCCGCATCGCCCTGAGCGGACCGCGGGAACTGGTCGGCCCGCTGCGCGACGCGGTCCGGACCGAAGGGGCCCGGGCCGAGTTGCGTGCGCTCGCCTCCGGAGAGACCAGCGCACCGGTTGCGCTGGACGTGGACGACGAGGGCAACCTCGTCGGCGGCAATCTCGTGGCGACGGCTCCGGGGCGCTGGCGCGTCAGCTTCACGCTGCCGGGTCGCGCGGAACCCGTGATCACCGACGTGACCCTTCAACCGAACCCGGCGTTCCAGGGATGACGATGATCGACACCCGACCGGGCGCCGCCCCCGAGCGAGCGGAAACCAGAGCGGAGACCATCGCGCTCACCGACCCTCCGGCGCGGCGGCCCCATCCATGGCTCGTGGCTGTCGTCACCGCGC
>JBKHVQ010000225.1:0-3998 GCA_046569985.1 Thermoleophilia bacterium
GGGGCCCAGCGGCTCGCGGTGCAGAACGCCGGCACCATCCCCGACCAGGGCCTGTACGCGGTGGTGCTGCCCGACGGCGGCCGCGTCGGCGAACTCGACGAGGAGATGGTCTACGAGGCCCGCAGCGGCCAGACCTTCATGCTCGGCGCGTCGAGTTGGCGCATCGAGGAGATCACCCGCGACCGCGTGGTGGTGACCCCGGCCCCCGGCGCGCCCGGGAGCCTGCCCTTCTGGAAGGGTGATGGCCTCGGCCGGCCGCTTGAGCTGGGCGAGGCGGTCGGGCGCCTGTCGCGCGAGCTGCTGGCCGCGCCGGTCGACGCGGCGGCGCGGCGGCTCGCCGACGAGAGCGCGTTCGACGCGCGCGCCGCCGGCAACCTGCTGACCTACCTGCGCGAGCAGGAGGCCGCCACCGGCACCGTCCCGAGTGACCGAGCGGTCGTGGTCGAGCGGTTCCGCGACGAGGTGGGCGACTGGCGCATCTGCGTGCTCTCCCCGTTCGGCGCCCGGGTGCACGCGCCGTGGGCGATGGCCGTCGCCGCGCGGGTGCGCGCCGCCACCGGCCAGGAGGCGCATGCGATCTGGAGCGACGACGGCATCGCGCTGCACCTGCCCGAGGCCGACGAGCCGCCCTCGGTGGACCTGGTGCTGATCGACCCGGAGGAGGTCGAGGAGCTGGTGGTCGGGGAGCTGGGGAACACGGCCCTGTTCGGCGCGTCGTTCCGCCAGAACGCGGCGCGGGCGCTGATGATCCCCCGCCGGCGCCCGGGGCAGCGCACCCCGCTGTGGCAGCAGCGCCTGAAGGCCCAGAACCTGCTTCAGGTGGCGCGGCGCTTCGGCAGCTTCCCGATCGTGCTCGAGACCTACCGCGAGTGCCTGAACGACCGCTTCGACATGGCCGGGCTGCGCGGCCTGCTGACGCGTATCCGCACGCGCGAGCTCGCGGTGGTCGAGGTGGAGACCCCGACCGCGTCGCCCTTCGCGGGGTCGCTGCTGTTCGCGTACGTGGCGAGCTTCATGTACGACGACGACACGCCGGTGGGCGAGCGCCGGGCGCATGCCCTGTCGCTGAACCGCGACCTGCTGCGCGAGCTGCTGGGCCACGAGGAGCTGCGCGACCTGATCGACGCGGGCGCCCTCGCGGAACTCGAGGACGACCTGCAGGGTCTGTCCGAGCGCATGCGCGCCCGTGGCACCGACGGGCTTCATGACCTGCTGCGGCGCATCGGCGACCTCTCCGACGCCGAGATCGCGGCGCGCCTGCGCGGGCCGGCCGACGCACCGGCGCTGGTGGATCAGCTGGTGCGCGAGCGCCGCGCGGCCCGCGTGCGGGTGGCCGGTGAGGAGCGCGTGATCGCCGCGGAGGACGCCGGTCGCTACCGCGACGCCCTCGGCGCGATGCCGCCCGGGGGCCTGCCGGCGGCGTTCCTCGAGCGCGTCGATGATGCCCTCGCGGGGCTGATCGCGCGGTTCGCCCGCAGCCACGGGCCCTTCCATGCCCGGGACGCGGCAGCCCGCTTCGGCCTGGAGGCCGACGAGGCGCGGGCCGTCCTGGCGCGCCTGGAGGAGGGCGGCGGGCTCGTGCGTGGCGAGTTGCGCCCGGGCGGGTCGGGGCGTGAGTGGTGCGATGCCGACGTGGTGCGCCGGCTGCGTCAGGCCAGCCTGGCGGCGGCCCGCCGCGAGATCGCGCCGGTCGAGGCCGCCGAGCTGGGGCGCTTCCTGCCGCGTTGGCAGGGGATCGACCGCCCGGAGGGCGCCGGGGCCGCCGAGTCGCTGCGCCGCGCGCTGGTGCCGCGGGTGGGTCTGCCGCTGCCGCCGGCCCAGTGGGAGGGGGAGGTGCTGCCGCGCCGCTGCCGCGGGTACGCGCCGTCGCTGCTCGATGAGCTGGCCGCGCGCGGCGAGATCGTGTGGGTGGGCGCCGGGTCGGGCGGCGTCGGCGGCGGCCGGGTGGCGATCTACTTCCGCGAGGACGCCCCGCTGCTGGGGCCGCCTCCGGCCGATCCGGCCCCCGGCGACCCGGTGACCGTCGCCCTGAGAGCCGCCCTCGCCGCGGGGGGCGGTTTCTGGGAGGAGATCCTCGGCGCGGTGGGGGCGCCGCGCGAGGAGGTGTTCACCGCGCTCTGGTCGCTGGTGTGGGCGGGCGAGGTGACCAACGACATGTGGCTGCCGCTGCGGGCGCCGCGCAGGCTGCCGCCGCTGCAGCGCCCCACGGTGGGACGGCGCCGGCGGGGCGTGCCGCGCTGGTCGGCGCCCTCGGCGGTGGCGGGGCGCTGGTCGCTCACCGCGCGGCTGTTCGCCGATGCCGCCGAACCGGCCGAGCGACTGCGCGCGGCGGCGGAATTGCTGGTGGAGCGCCACGGGGTCCTCACCCGGCCCGCGGTGCTGTCGGAGGGAACCACGGGTGGGTTCGCGGCCCTCTACCCCGCCCTGCGCGACCTGGAGACCCTGGGCGCATGCCGGCGCGGCTACTTCATCGCGGGGCTCGGCGGCGCCCAGTTCGCGGCGCCGGGGGCGGTTGAGCGGCTGCGCGACGGCGCGGATGCGGGCGGGGAGATTCCCGAGGCGGTGATCTTGGGCGCCGCCGACCCGGCGCAGCCGTTCGGGGCGGCCGCGCCGTGGCCGGCGACGACGACGGGGCGCACGCCGGCGCGTGTGTTCGGCGCGCAGGTGGTGCTGCTGGATGGGGCGCCGGTTCTCTACCTGGAGCGCGGCGGGCGGGGCCTGGTCACCTTCGGCCCGCCGGAGCCGCGCTGGACCGAGCCGGCCCTCGCCGCGCTGGCCGCCTGGATGCGGGCGGACCGCGGCCGGCGGCGGGCGATCGAGCGCGTCGACGGCGCGCCCGCCCACGAGTCGGCTCTGCTGGGGGCGCTGGCCGGCGCGGGCTTCCGCACAGACCTGCGGGGGGTCGCGCCGGGCGCGTGACCCGTGGCGTCCGGGCTATTCCTCGATGAACTCGGGGCGGGTCAGCTTGAGCGTCGCGGCGTTCTCCGAGACGGTGCGCACGGTCGACTCGTCGAAGCCCTCGGGCGCGTTCGCCTCGATCGACACGGTGATGCGCACTGTCGCACCGGAGACGTTCGTGAGCGGGGCGAGTATCTCGTCGGACACCCGCTTGAAGTCGGATGCGAGGCGGTCGGCCCGCAGTTCGGCGTCGGCGATGAAGCGCGTCTTCGCAGCCACCGGTGGGTGCGGCGGGGGTGGCGGAGTGATCGGTCCCGGTCCCGGCCCCGGTCCCGGTCCGGGTCCCGGGCCGGGACCGACTTCGGCGTCCCGCTGCGCCGTGGCGCGGTCGGGGCGCACGATCAGGGTCGCGTCGGTGATGTTCGGCGTCACGTTGTCCGGGGGGAGAACGAGGCCGCGGTACCTGCCGGTCGCCTCGTCGTAGGCGTCGGCGAGCGCGAAGCCCTCGCCCTCCCACAGCAACTGCGGGCCGACCAGCCCGGCGGTGAGCACATCGCGGTCGCGCAGCCGCGGCATGTACGGGTATTCGGAGTAGAGGCGCCACAGGTCGCCGACGGCCAGGTGGCCCTTCTCCCAGAGCTTCGCGGCGGTGGTGTCGAGCTGGTGGCGGATCGCCTGCGGCGCGTGCTGCACCGCGAGCTGGCCGTTGTTGCCGAGGCGCCGGCTGACGCGCTCGGCGAGCGACTGGGCCTGTCCCTCCACCTTGACCGCGTCGATCGTGATCGGCTGCCCGCTGGGCACGAGCACCCACTGGTAGGCGCCCGCGAGGCGCGCGTCGATGGTCTCACCGGCCTTCGCGCGCCGCTCGGTGGCCTGGTTGCGCTGGCTGACGGTCAGGTTGAGTTCGTCCTCCTTCGCGAGGATCTCCGCCCACGCCAGGTACTCGCGCACGGCGCGTTCGAGTTCTTCGAGGCGATCGGTGTCGCCGGCGAGGTAGACGAGCATGTTGCGGTGGGTGCGGTGCGCGGTGCCGCGGCGCTCGGTGGCGTTCGCCGCGAAGGTGACAGCGGGCGACTCGGCCGCGCCGCGTTTGTGCGCGT
>JBKHVQ010000226.1:0-1964 GCA_046569985.1 Thermoleophilia bacterium
CCCCCACAAATGAGGGGTGGCTCCGTCCGAGGCCCCCACGGATACTGCTGCCGTCCCGTCGTTGACCGCAGGAGCAGTGATGACCACCACCGGAAGCGCACCGTCCGACGCCCCCGAGGGGATGGTGACCCCCGACTCGCCCGCGTGGGATGAAGCGCGCAGCGCGTGGAACCTCGCCGCCGACCAGCGTCCGGACGCCGTGGTGATGGCGCGCAGCGCCGATGATGTCGCCGCCGCTGTGCGGTACGCGGCGCGGGAGGGCCTGCGCGTCGCCGTTCAGAGCACGGGCCACGGGGCGAGCGCCCACGGCGATCTCGCCGGGACGCTGCTGATCAACATGGCGGGCATGCGGGGCGTCACGGTCGACACCGACGCGCGGGTCGCGCGCGCCAAGGGCGGCGCCCAGTGGCAGGACGTCCTCGCCGTCACGGCGCCGCACGGGCTGACGGCCCTTCACGGATCGGCCCATGATGTCGGCGTCGTCGGCTACACCGTCGGCGGCGGCCTGGGATGGCTGGCCCGGAAGCACGGCTTGGCGTGCAACGCGGTGACGGCGGTCGAGGTGGTGCTGCCCGACGGCACCGCCCGACGCCTCGACGCCGACGCAGACGGCGACGGATTCTGGGCGATGCGCGGCGGCGGCGGCGGGTTTGGCGTCATCACCGCGATGGAGTTCCGCCTCTTCCCCCTCACGGAGGCCTACGCCGGATGGCTGATCTGGCCGTGGGAGCGCTCCGAGGAGATCCTCGGCGCGTGGTCGGCCTGGTGCGCGGACGCCCCCGAGGACGTTACGTCGGTGGGCCGCATCCTGCAGCTGCCGCCGATCCCCGACCTCCCCGAGGAGATGCGCGGCGCGAAGCTGGTGGTGGTCGAAGCCTGCTTCGTCTGCGACCGCGAGGAGGCCGACCGCCTGCTCGCACCGCTGCGTGCCCTGGGACCGGTCAAGGACACCTTCGACCTCATGCCCGCCGCGGCCCTGACGATGCTGCACATGGACCCGCCGGAGCCGGTCCCCGGGATCGCCGACGGCGGACTCCTCGACACCTTCCCGACCGAGGCCGCCGCGGCACTCGCCGCCGCCGCCGGGCCCGGTTCCGGCTCGCCCCTCCTTTCGGTGGAGGTGCGCCACCTCGGCGGTGCCCTGGACCGGATCCCCGAGGGCGCCGGCGCCCTCGCCTTCCTGGACGGGGAGTTCGCCCTGTTCGCGGTCGGTCTCCCGATGACCCCGGAGATGGGCGAGGCGATCGACGCGTCGATCACCAACGTCCTGCAGACGATGGGCCGCTGGGGCTTCGGCCGCCGCTACCTGAACTTCGCGGAGCGCCCGATCGACGCCCGGTCGGCGTTCGATGGCGGCGCCGTCGAACGGCTGCAGGCGGCGCGCGACGCCGCCGACCCCGAGCGGATCCTGCGCCCGAACCACGATGTGGCCCCCGCGGCCTGAGCCGCGGCCCTGCCCCGAGAGTAATGTTCGTCGCCCGGGCCGGGCTCCACCTCCGGGCCGCTGGAGTTCATCTTCACCGAGACAGGGAGGCCCCCGATGGCCGATCAGCATGAGGCCGATGTCGAGTTCTTCCCCCCGACGCGCCCGCATGGCGAGAACCGTGACGAGACGCTCGATCGCGTGGTACGCGACGGGCACCTGGATGAGGGACCCGAGCCGATCGACTCGGACTTCACCACCGCCACCGGTGGCAACCGGCGCATCGCGAGGAAGGCGGGCATCGTGATGGCGGCCGGAGCGGTCGTCGGGGCGCTCGCGGGACTGATCCTCACCGTGATCCCCGGCCCGTTCGACACCGAGTCGACCTCCGGCACGGTCGGCTACATGCTGGTGATGGGCTTCGCCGTCGGCGTGATCGTCGCGCTCGTCGCGACGCTGCTGATGCTCGAGCGCGAGGACGGGCGGATGGAGCACGAGGTCGAGGACTACACGGCGCACCACCCGGACAAGTGAGCGGCGG
>JBKHVQ010000227.1:0-2249 GCA_046569985.1 Thermoleophilia bacterium
GCCTGAACCGCCTGGCCGTCGCCGACCCTCACCTCGCCAACCGTGCCGTGGCGGTGGGCGGGCACCTCGTTCTCCATCTTCATGGCCTCGACGATGGCGACCACGTCGCCCGCCGCGACCTGCTGGCCGGCCTCCACCAGGACGCGCAGCACGGTGCCCTGCATCGGGGTGACCACCTCGTTGGGTGCCCCGCCACCGGCGGCATCGCCGCCCGGGCGCTCACGCTTCTTCTTGGGCCGGGCCGCCGGGGCGGGGCCGCCACCCCCGCCCGCCTCGCTCGCGGGGAAGTGCAGCGCCACATCGAAGCGCCGCCCGCCCACCTCGGCGGTGAAGCGACGTGTCGCCAGCGGCTCGGCCTCGCCGGCCTCGTCGCCCGGGATCTCCCGCGGGGGGGCGTCCGCCGACGGGATCGGCGTCGGCGTCTCGGCGAGCTGCGCCATCAGGTCGTGGCACGCGCCGCCGTCGATGAACTCCTGCTCGGTGAGCAGCCAGCGGTGGAACGGGATGAGGGTCGTCGGCCCCTCCACCACGTACTCGTCGAGCGCGCGCAGCATGCGCCGGCGGGCGGAGTCGCGGTCGACATCCCACGTGATCAACTTCGCGACCCTCGGGTCGTAGATCTCGGGGATCACCGACCCGGCGCGCACGCCCGAGTCGACCCGCACCCCGGGGCCCGAGGGCTCCCGGTAGGCGGTGATCAGGCCCGGGGTCGGCAGGAAGCGCTGGGAGGCGTCCTCGGCGTTGATGCGGCACTCGAACGCGTGGCCTCGCGGCGCGACCTCGGCCTGTGTCACCGACAGGTGCTCGCCCGCCGCCACGCGAACCTGCTCGCGGATCAGGTCCATGCCGGTGACGGCCTCGGTGACGGTGTGCTCCACCTGGATGCGGGTGTTCATCTCCAGGAAGAAGAACTCGTCGCCGGCGACCAGGTACTCCAGGGTGCCCGCCGAGGTGTAGCCGACCGCCTGGGCGGCCCGCACCGAGGCCTCGCCCATGCGACGGCGCAGGTCGTCGGAGACGACCGGGCTCGGGGTCTCCTCCACCAGCTTCTGGTGGCGGCGCTGAACCGAGCAGTCGCGCTCGCCCAGATAGATGCACGCGCCGTGCGTGTCGGCGAGGATCTGGATCTCGACGTGGCGCGGGTGGGGGAGGTAGCGCTCGAGGTAGACGGCGCCGTCGGCGAAGAAGCGCTCGCCCTCGCGGATCGCCCCCTCGAAGGCGTCGGGGAGGCCCTCGGGGGTGAGGGCGACGCGGAAGCCCTTGCCGCCACCGCCGGCCGACGCCTTGACGGCCACCGGGTAGCCGATCTCATCGGCGATCGGGCGCGCCGCGTCGATGTCGGCGACCGGTTCGGTCACGCCGGGAACGATCGGGACGCCGGCGGCGTCCATCAGGGCGCGGGCCTGCACCTTGGATCCCATCGCGTCGATCGCGTCGGGGGGCGGTCCGATCCAGACGACGCCCGCCTCGGCGAGCGCCCGGGCGAATCCGGCGTTCTCGGCGAGGAATCCGTAGCCGGGGTGCACCGCATCGACACCCGCATCCGCGCAGATCTCCAGGATGCGCGGCACGTTGAGGTAGGTCTCCGCCGCGAGCCCCGGGCCGAGCAGGTACGCCTCGTCGGCGTGGCGCACGAACAGCGCGTCGCGGTCGGTCTCACTGTAGATGCCGACCGAGGGGATCCCCATCTCTCGCAGGGTGCGGAACACCCGGATGGCGATCTCGCCGCGATTGGCCACCATCACCTTGTTGAACATCTACGCGGTGCCTCCCCAGGGGGTGCCGTTGTCCTTGATCCCCGACGGGACCTCCGTGCCCTCCAGAAGCGCGGCGCGCCGCCAGCGCGAGCGGTAGGCGGGCGGCGTGGGATGGGCCGCCGGGCCCCCGCTCTGCATCAGCGCCGTCGCCGCCGCGGTGAGCGCGGCCATCCGGGCGGGGTCGGGCACCCCGCCGGAGAGGATCTCGAGGCGCATCACAGCGGGATGTTCCCGTGCTTGCGACGCGGGCGCAGCTCGCGTTTGGTCAGCGACATCTCGAGGGCACGGATCAGCCAGCCGCGGGTCTCCTCGGGCTCGATCACGTCGTCGACATAGCCGCGCTCGGCCGCGATGTACGGGTTGGCGAACCGCTCCTTGTACTCCTCGATCAGCTCGGCGCGCCGGGCGGCGACGTCGTCGCCGGCCTCCTCGGCTTTCTGCAGTTCGCGCTTGAAGATGATGTTGACCGCGCCGTCGGGTCCCATGACGGCG
>JBKHVQ010000228.1:0-1902 GCA_046569985.1 Thermoleophilia bacterium
CGCGCGTCTCCCCGGCGCCAGTGAACTGGGCGGCCACCTGCGCGACGCGACCAAGTCGCTGTGGTTCTCCTCGGGAGCCCTGTTCGAGGCGCTCGGTTTCGCCTACATCGGCCCGATCGACGGCCACGATGTCGCCGCCATGCGCAAGGCCCTGCGCACCACGCTCGCGATGGACCGTCCCGCGCTCATCCACGTCAAGACCGTCAAGGGCCGGGGGTACGCCCCGGCCGAGGCCGACGGCGAGGCCATGCACGGGGCCACCCCCTTCGTGGTGGAGAGCGGCAAGGCCGCCCGGAAACCGGTCCCCGGCCCGCCCACCTACACCGAGGTTTTCGGGCGGGCGCTGGTGGCCGAAGCCGAGCGCGACCCGCGCGTGGTCGGCATCACCGCCGCCATGCTCAAGGGCACCGGCATGCAGCACATGATGGACCGGTTCCCCGAGCGCACCTACGACGTCGGCATCGCCGAGCAGCATGCGGCCGTGTTCGCCTGCGGCCTCGCGATCGCCGGCTACCGGCCGGTCTGCGCGATCTACTCCACCTTCCTGCAGCGCGCCTTCGACCCGATCGTCCACGATGCCGCGATCCAGGGCCTGCCGGTGGTGTTCGCCATCGACCGCGGCGGCCTCGTGGGCGACGACGGCCCCACGCACCACGGCGTGTTCGACCTCGCATACCTGCGGGCGATCCCGGGTCTCACGGTCATGGCGCCCATGAACGAGGCCGAGCTGGTGGAGATGCTCCACACGGCACTGCGCATCGACGGCCCGGTGGCGATCCGCTACCCGCGCGGTGCCGGGTCGGGCGTGCCGCTGCCCGCGCGACCACGCGGCGTCGAGGTCGGCGCGGCCCAGGTGCTGGAGAGCGGTGAGCGGGTCGCGCTGGTCGGCTACGGCTACGGCGCGGCGCTGGCCGTCGAGGCCGCGGACCTGATCGCCGACAGCCTCACCGCGCGGCCCACGGTGGTCAACGCGCGCTTCTGCAAGCCGATCGACGAGCGGCTGATGCGCCAGCTCGCCGAGCGCCACGAGCTGATCGTGACCGTCGAGGACCACCAGATCGAGGCGGGGTTCGGCAGCGCGGTGCTGGAGGTGCTCGAAGACCACCCGGTGCGCGTCATGCGCGTCGGGCTGCCGGACCGCTTCATCGAGCACGGCAAGAGGGAGCTCCTCCTCGACGAGGTGGGTCTCACGCCGGCGGCGATCGCCGCCCGCGTCGCCGCCGCCGTGCAGGTACCCGCGCGCTCGCTGCTCCGGGGGAGCTGAGCGCGCCCCTCCGCGTCCCGCGGATATCCCTAACCTGCGTCGCGTGGCCCGCACGCGACTCGACCTGACCCTCGTGGAGCGGGGACTGTTCCCGTCGCGGGCGCGGGCGCAGGCGGCGATCATGGCCGGTCGCGTGCGGGTGGGCGGGGCGGTGGTCGACAAGCCCGGTGCCCAGATCGCAGGCGATGCCCCCGTGGACGTCGAGCGCGGGCCCGAGTACGTCTCGCGCGGCGGGATCAAGCTGGCGAACGCCCTCGACGCCCTCGGGGTCGACGTGCGCGGGGCGCTGGCCCTCGATCTGGGCGCGTCCACCGGCGGCTTCACCGACTGCCTGCTGCGACGCGGGGCGGAGCGGGTGATCGCCCTCGATGTCGGTTACGGGCAACTCGACTGGCGGATTCGGCAAGATGCGCGCGTGCACGTGATGGAGCGCACCAATGCCCGCCACCTCACGCCCGACATGCTGCCGTTCGCGCCGGACCTGGTCACCTGTGACCTGTCGTTCATCTCGATCGGCACCGTGTGGGGTGCGGTGGTGCCCTGTTGCGCGCCGGGCTGGCATGCGATGGTGATGGTCAAGCCCCAGTTCGAGGTGGGGCGCGAGCGGGTGGGGTCGGGTGGGGTCGTGCGCGACCCGC
>JBKHVQ010000229.1:0-9385 GCA_046569985.1 Thermoleophilia bacterium
AGCATCCGCTCGGGGCGCCGGCCGACCAGCAGGATCGCGGCGCCCCCGAGGATGGTCCCGAGGGCGGGCGCAACCATCCACCAGAACTCCTGCGCGGTCACCGCGGCACCGGCCGTCCGGGGCGCGCCGCGGCCGCGCCCACGCCCCTAGACGGTGGCCGCGAGGTCGGCGCGCGCGGCCCGGAACACGGCGTGCTCCTCGGGCGTGCCGATGGAGATGCGCAGGCGACCGGAGCACCCGAGGGAGGTGCCCTCGCGGACGATCACGCCGCGCCGCAGCAGCTCCGCGTGCACCGCCGGGCCGGGGCCGAGGCGCTCCGGCGGGGTGGTCAGCACAAAGTTCGCCTCGCTGGGCACCACGTCCCAGCCCTCGGCGTCCAGCTCGGCCACGAGCTCCACCCGAGCCGCGATCGTGGCCCGGACGCGGCGGTCGAGTTCACCCTGGCGGCGGAAGCTCTCGAGGGCGGCGGCCTGGGCCAGCGCGTTGGTGTTGAACGGCTGGCGCACGGTGTCGAGCGCGGCGACCCACGCCCGGCTGCCGAGCGCGTAGCCCACGCGCAGGCCGCACAGCCCGTGCGCCTTGCTGAAGGTGCGGGTGACCAGCAGATTCGGCCGGTGCCGCGCGAGAGAGAGCACGCGGCCGCGGTCGGGCGCGGCGACGAACTCGTTGTAGGCCTCGTCGATCAGCACCGGCAGGTCATCGGGAAGCTGGCCGAGGAAGGCCTCGATGGCGTCGGCCGAGCGGTAGACGCCGGTCGGGTTGTTGGGATTGCAGACGATGACGAGCCGGGTGCGCTCGTCCACCATCGCGGCCATGTGGTCCAGGTCGTGCCCGTCATCCCCGGCGAGCGGGATCTCGACGGCCTCGGCGCCCGCCGCGGCGGCGAGGTGGCGGTAGAGGCTGAACGATGGGGTGGCGTACATCACGCTGGTCCCCGGGTCGAGGAGGGCCTGACCGGCCAGCAGCAGCAATTCGCACGAGCCGTTGCCCACGGTCACCTGGTCCACGTCGACCCCGTGGCGCTCGGCGAGTTCGCGGCGCAGGGCGCGCGCCGGGCCGTCGGGATAGCGGTTGAGGCCGGCGACGCCCGCGGCGACGGCCTCTGCCACCTCGGGCATCGGGGGGAAGGGGCTCTCGTTGGATGCCAGCTTCACCGCCGAACTCAGCCCGAAGCGGGCGAGCACCTCCGCGGTGGTCAGCCCGGGTTCGTAGTGCGGCATGGCGGCCAGCCGCGGCGATATGCGGATTGTCACGTGCCGGATCTTAAAGGGCAGAGCGCCCGGGCTCCGCTATTGTCAACCTGACGCCAATTCGGCGGGCTATTTTTGTCAGGGGGACGTAATCGCCATGTACCGCGACTGCGACGAACCGGTCATCGTGGTGGGAAGCGGGATCTCCGGGGCCCTCATGGCCCTCGGCATCGCCGAGGACGGACCCGTCGTGCTGATCACCAAGCGGCGCCTGGGTGAGGGGAGCACCCGTGCCGCCCAGGGCGGGATGGCCGCCGCCATCGACCCCGACGACTCGATCGAGGCGCATCTGGCCGACACGATGGCGGCCGGCGCCGGCCTATGCGACCTGGAGGCCGCGGCGCGCATCTGCCGCGAGGGGCCCCATCAGGTCGCGGTGCTGCGCGAGTACGGGGTCGCGTTCGACGGCGACCGCGGCCGCCCCTCGCTGGGACTGGAGGGGGCCCACTCGGCGCCGCGCATCGTGCACGCCGGGGGCGACGCCACGGGCGCCCACATCTCCATCGCGCTGAGCGCGGCGCTGCGCTCCGACCCCCGCGTCGCGCTGGCCGAGGGCGAGCGCGCCATCGAGGTGCTGATGAGCGACGGTCGCGCCGTGGGCGTGCGCAGCCGCGACGCCGACGGGCGTGAGCACCTGCGGACGGGCCGCGCGGTCGTGCTGGCGACCGGTGGCGCCGGCGAGCTCTACCCGTACACCACCAACCCCGAGGGGGCGACCGCCGACGGACAGGCCCTCGCGTCGCGCGCGGGCGCGGCGCTGGCGGACCTGGAGTTCGTGCAGTTCCACCCGACGGCCCTCGCCCTGGGCGGGAGCCCGCTGTGGCTGGTCAGCGAGGCCGTGCGCGGCGCGGGCGCCTACCTGCGCGACGCGCGCGGCCGCCGCTTCATGACCGGCCTGCACCCGATGGCCGAACTGGGCCCGCGTGACGTCGTGGCGCGTGCCATCGCGCGCCGGGCGCTCGCCGACGGCGCCCCGGTGACCCTCGACCTGCGCCATCTCGACGCGGAGCGCGTGCACGCGCAGTTCCCCACCATCTCGGCCACCTGCGCGGGGCATGGGCTCGACCTCGCGACGGATCCCATCCCGGTGACCCCGGCGGCCCACTACGCGATGGGCGGCGTGCTGACCGACCTGTCGGGCCGTTCGACGGTGCCCGGCCTCTACGCGGTCGGCGAGGCCGCCTGCACCGGAGCGCACGGCGCGAACCGCCTCGCCTCCAACTCGCTGCTGGAGGCCGCCGTGCTGGCCGGCGGGGCGCGCCTGTCGCTCTCGGGCGACGTGGACGACGACTGGCCCACGGGGCCGGCCGGGCCCGCGCGCGCCCCCGAGCGCGGGTCGGGTCACCGGACCGCCGTGCGGGCCGCCCTCCAGGAGGCCATGTGGACCGGCGTCGGGGTCGAGCGCGACGCGGCGGGCCTCGCCGCCGCCCGCGACACCCTGGCCGGCCTGCCCGCCACGGGCGACCCCGAGACCGACAACCTGCTCCTGGGCGCCCGGGCGACCGCCGCCGCCGCGGACCTGCGCCGCGAGAGCCGCGGAGCGCACCACCGGCGCGACCACCCCTCGTCCGATCCCGCCCAGGCCCGCCGCATCGCGTGGGTCGACGGCGTCCCGTTCCCCCTCGTCCCGACGATCCGGCGCCGCCGCAGGGTGCTGGCGAAGGAGGCAGCGTGAGCACCTCATCCCCCATCCCCGTCGCGGCCCCGGCCTGCGCGCCGGTGGCCCCCGCCCCGGTCGATCCCGAGCTGTGGGAGCGCGCGTGGGAGGCGCGCCGGGCCCTCGGCTCGCGTGCCGTGATCCTCGGTCACCACTACCAGAAGCACGAGGTGATCGAGTTCGCCGATCACACCGGCGACTCGTTCCTGCTGGCCCGGCGCGGGGCCGCCGCCACCGACGCCGAGCTGATCGTGTTCCTCGGCGTCTACTTCATGGCCGAGGCCGCCGACGTGCTGCGGGCGCCCCACCAGACCGTGGTGCTCCCCGACCTCGGGGCCGGCTGCCACCTGGCCGAGTGCGCCGACATCTTCACGGTGCGCGACGCGTGGGCGCAGATGACCGCGGCGCTGCCCGGCAAGCGCGTGATCCCGCTGACCTACATGAACTCCGGCGCAGACCTGAAGGCGTTCGTGGGCGAGCATGGCGGCGCGGTCTGCACCTCCGGCAACGCGGTGAAGGCCTTCGAGTGGGCGTTCTCCGAGGGCGACGCCGTCTTCTTCTTCCCGGATGAGCACCTGGGGCGCAACACGATCGCCCGCCTGGGCCACGACCCGTATTCGGCGCCGGTGTGGGATGCCCGCAAGGCCGAGCTCGGCGGCATCGCCGGCGACGATCTCGCCGCCGCGAAGGTGATCCTGTGGAAGGGCTTCTGCAACGTCCACACCACCTTTACGACGCGCCAGATCGAGGAGGCCCGCGCGGCCGACCCGGACGTGCGCGTGATCGTGCACCCCGAGTGCCCGCGCCCGGTGGTGGAGGCCGCCGACGAGGACGGCTCGACCGAGTACATCATCAACCGCTGCGCCGAGGCGCCCGCGGGATCGAGCCTGATCATCGGCACCGACTTCAACCTGGTCGACCGGGTGCGGCTGCGGCACCCCGACAAGAACATCCGCTGCCTCAACGAGAACATCTGCCCGTGCGTGACGATGAACCGGATCGACCTGCCGAAGCTCACCTGGTGCCTGGAGTCGCTGGCGGCGGGCGACATCGTGAACGTGATCCGCGTCAGCGACGAGATGCGCCACTACGGCAAGCTGGCCCTCGACCGGATGCTCGCGCTCGCGTGAACGACACCGAGCGGGTGGTCGCCCACGCCCAGGCCGAGGACCTGGGCGACCGCGGTGACATCACCTCCGAGCTCACGATCCCGGCCGGCCTGCGCACGACGGCTCAGGTGGTGTCACGGGTGGACGGGGTCCTCGCCGGCCGCGCCGCCGGCGAGGAGGTGCTGCGCCAGACCGGCCTGACCGCCGTCTGGCACGGCTCCGACGGGGACCGCCTGTCGCCGGGGACGGTCGTGGCCGACATCAGCGGCCCCGCCCGTGCGGTGCTGGCGGCCGAGCGCACCCTGCTGAACCTGATGTGCCACCTGTCGGGCATCGCGACCCTGACCGCCGCCTACGTCCGGGCGGCCGCACCGGCGATGGTTCTCGACACCCGCAAGACCACCCCGGGGCTGCGGCTGCTGGAGAAGGCGGCGGTGGCGGCCGGTGGCGGCACGAACCACCGAATCGGCCTGTTCGACCGCGTGCTGGTGAAGGACAACCACCTCGCCCTCGCGGGCGCCGGCCTGGTGGATGCGGTGGCGCGCGCGCGTCGGGAGCTGCCCGATGTCGTGGTGGAGGTGGAGGCCGACGACCTCGACGGCGTCCGGCTGGCCCTGCAGGCGGGGGCGGACTGGATCCTGCTCGACAACATGCGCCCCGGGGAGATGCGCGAGGCGGTGGCACTCACGGCCGGGCGGGCGCTGCTGGAGGCGTCGGGCGGCATGAGCCTGGAGGGCGCCCGCGCCGCGGCGGCCTGCGGGGTGGATGCCGTGTCGGTCGGGGCCCTGACGCACTCGGCGCCGACGCTGGACCTGGGGCTCGACATCGCGGTGCCCTCCGCGGGCTGACCGGGCCTCGCCTACTGGGCCAGATCGACTCTGAGCTTGACGGCGTCGTACAGGTACACGTGCTGCACCGGGCGGTCGTCGGGCATGTTGGCGTGCGCCATCAGCCGCACGCACGACGGCAGCGCCCCGGGCACGGGGATCTCGCGGGCGCAGATCAGCGGCACCGCGCCCAGGCCGACCTCGCGGGCCGCGGTCGCCGGGAACGTCGCGACGAGGTCCTCGGTGCTCGTGAAGATGATCGAGATCAGATCACCGGGGGTGAGCCCGTTGCGGTCGAGCACCTCACGCACCAGCTCGGCGGTGCGGGCGCTGATCGCCTCGCGCGTGTCCTCGGGCACCGAGGTGGCCCCGCGGATGGCGCGCACCACGCTCACCGCTTCAGGCCCACCATCTGACCCAGGCGATGCCACTCGGCGCGGGTGACGGGGCGCCACTTGCCGGGCGCCATGCCGCGCACCGACAGGCCCGCATAGCGGGCGCGGTGCAGGCGCATCACGGGGTGGCCGACCGCTTCGCCCATGCGGCGGATCTGCCGGTTGCGGCCCTCGGTCAGCTCGATGGTGAGCCACGTGCCGCCGGGGTGGCGGCGGTCCATGGGCTCGACCCGCGCGGGCAGCGTCATGCCGTCATCCAGGTGCACACCGTCGCGCAGCTTACGCACCGTCGCCGCCGACACGCGCCCTTTGAGCAGCACCTCGTATGTCTTCGGCGCCTTTGAGCGCGGGTGCATCAGCCGCGCGGCGAGCTCCCCGTCGTTGGTGATCAGCAGGGCGCCCGTGGTGCCGTAGTCAAGGCGACCGACCGGGTAGAGGCGCACGTCGCTCGGCAGGTCGTCGAGGACCGTGGGGCGCCCCTGCGGGTCGTGGGCGGTCGACACGACGCCCGCCTTCTTGTGCAGGAGGTATGCGCGCAGGTCCTCGGTGCCGCGCAGCGGCTCGCCGTCGACGGCGATGTGGTCGGCGGGCTCGACGAGCTGCCCGACGATGGCGGTGCGCCCGTTCACCGCGACGCGCCCCTCGGCGACCATGCGCTCCGCAGCCCGGCGGCTGGCGACGCCCGCCAGGGCGATGGCGCGATGGATGCGCATCGGCTCGGCGGGGCCGCTGTCACCCATCGGTCTCGCCCCCGTCGGGCGGGGCGGGCCGGTCACCGGTGGCGATGTGCCCGGCGTCGATCAGCTGGCGCCGGACGCGCTCGGCCTCCTCCCCGCTCAGTTCGAAGTCCTCGAGCGGTGGGAGGTCGCCGGCGTGACGCAGCCCGAAGCGCTCCTGGAAGAGGCGGGTGGTGCGGTAGCGCATCGCGCCGCCACCCTGCGGCCGGCCGGCCTCCTCGATGAGCCCGCGGTCGAGCAGGGAGTTCACCGTCGAGTCGACCGCGACCCCGCGCAGGCGCCCGACCTCGGGGCGGCCGATCGGCGCGAGGTAGGCGATGACCGCGAGGGTCTCCAGCGCGGCCGCGCTGATGCGGTCCTCGTCCGGGCGCTCGCGCAACCGGTCGCAGACATCGGCGAGGTCGGCGCGCGTTCGCATCGCGAATCCGCCCGCCACCTCCGCGATCTCGAGGCCGGTGCCGGGCCCGTGGCGCTCGGCCAGCTCGGCCAGGGCGCGCTGCACGGGGCCGGGTGATTCGCCGGTGACCTCGCACAGCTCGACCACCGACAGGGGATCCGGGCTGAGGAAGAGCAGCGCCTCCACCGCGCGGGCGACCGGGTCGGTCACCGCACCCCGGTGATCGCGATGTCGCCGAACGGCACCGGCTGGGCGAGGGTCGCCTCGCCACGGCGCGCCAGTTCGAGCATGGCCATGAAGGTGACGGCCTCCTCCAGGCGTCCCGCCCCGCGCACCAGTTCGTCGAAGCTGACGTCGCGGACGCGGCGAAGCGCGCGCTGAAGCCGGTCGAGCACGTCGGGGATGCTCACCCGCCGCGTGTTGATGTGATCGAGGGAGGGCTCGGGAACCGCGACCAGCAGTGCCGCCATCGCGCTCTGCAGCAGCGCGGGGTCCTCCACCCGGGGCGGAACGGGGCCCGCTCCCCCGAGAGGCACCCGCCGGTAGCGAGGGCCCACCGACGCGGCCGCCTGCTCGTGCAGCCAGCGGGCCGCACGCTGAAACGGCGCGTAGGCCACCAGGCGCGCGGCGAGCAGCTCCCGGGCCTCGAGGGCGTCGGGATCGGGCTCCTCATCGACCTCCTCACCCAGCAGGACCTTGGCCTTCAGCTCGGCCATCGCGGCCAGCAACACGATCAGCTCGCCGGCGGTGTTCGTGTCCCACCGCTCGCGTGCGCCCTCGCCGAGGGCGGCACGGACCACCTCGACGAGCGGAAGCTCGAGCAGATCGACCTCCTCGCGCAGCACGAGCGTGAGCAGCAGGTCGAACGGGCCCTCGAAGAGGTCGAGCGCGACCGGCTGGGAGAGGGCATCGGGCACGGCCATCGGTCCATGGTACCCGCGCCCTCGGCCGCCCGGGGTCCGCCCGGCGGCGCCCCTCTACACTGGGACGCGGTGAACTCCAGCGCGCCCCCGATCTCCGGCCCCCCGCCGTCACCGCCTCCGGGGCCGCTGCCGGAGCGGGCGGGCTTCTGGGGACGGGTCGCCCGCCCGATAGGGGCCGTGCTGCTCGCCTTCGGCCTGTCGATACCGCTGGCCGCGGTGCTGCTGGGCACCGACCTGTCCGACGACAGCGTCAACGCCATCTTCGCGCTGGTCGGCAGCGCCCTGATCCTGCTGTTCGGCTACGTCTTCCTGACGGCCCTCCCCGCCCACGAGCGACGGTGGGTAACCGCCCTCAAGCACACCCGCGGCGGGGCGGTCGGGCTCGGCGTGGTGATCGGCATCGGCATCATCATCGCGTCCGCCTCCCTGATCGTGCTCGGCACACTGGTCGACGGCGGCCTGGAGGACCGGCTGGAGGAGCAGGCGACCGACGTCGGGCCGGAGCTGTGGCAGATCGTCCTGATGGTGATCGCGCTCGTCGTGCTCGCCCCCCTCGGCGAGGAGCTCGTCTTCCGCGGCCTGCTGTTGCGCGGGCTGGTGCGGCGGCTGAACTTCTGGCCGGCGGCGCTGATCACCTCGGTGCTGTTCGCGGCCTCCCACGCCGACGCCTACGCCATCTGGCCGCGCGCGATCGCCCTGGTGGCGACCGGGCTGACCCTGGCGTGGCTGTACCGCTGGCGCGGCTACGCGGCGGCGGTCACCGCCCATGCGACGGTCAACGGGGTCGCGGCGATCGCGCTCATCGCCGCGGGGTAGCGGGCGGCAATGTGACCGCGGTGTGAACTAAACGTCCGGGGGGGCCGAGATCCGCCCCATGGTCCTACAATGCGCCGGGATGGCACGAGGCGGCTCCGGCACGCGCGATTCCCGCCGGGCGAAAACCGGTTCCACGCCCCCACGCGGACGCGGGGGCGCACGCCCCGCGCCCAAACGCAGGGCTCGCGGGCGCCTGATCGCCATCGCCGCCGCCGTGATCGCGCTGATCGGCACGGCCGCCGGGCTCGCCTTCGTCGGCCACGACAACACGGCCGCCCCCGGGGCGGTCACCGTCGAGGGGGTCGATGTCAGCGGCATGACCGCTGACGCGGTGCGGGCGGCCGTACGCGAGCGCGCCGCCGAGATGAGGCGCGAGCCGGTGGTGATCAGCCGCCAGGACGACTCGGGTTTCGAGTTCTCGGTGACCCCCGCCCAGCTCGGCGCGCAGCCCCACATCAGCGCCGCCACCCGCGCCGCGCTGGAGGAGCGCTCGGCCGCCGGGCGCGTACTCGACCGTGTCGGTCTCGCCCCCACCCGCGATGTGCCGATCCGCTTCACCCTCGATCCCGAGGCCGTCGACCGGGTGGTGAAGCGCGCCAACAGCGGGTTCGAGAACCCGCCCGTGGGCGCCACCCTGCGGTTGACCGACGATGACATCGTCGTCGTGCCCGGGAAGGCGGGCATCGGGATCGACGAGGCCGAGTTGCGCACGGAGCTGGCCGGCCTGCCGGAGCGCATCGACCTGAGCGTCGGCGAGCAGCCCGCCCCGATCGGGGCTGAGGCCGCCGAGGCGGCGCGGCAGCGGGCGCTGAACATCATCTCGGCGCCGGTGGACGTGACCTTCCAGGGGCGCGCGGTCACGATCCAGCCCGGCGTGCTGCGCGAGGCGCTGCGCTTCGAGTCGCGCCCGCCGGAGATCGCGGTGCTGGTGGACGAGGAGACGATCTACGCCGACATCGGCCCCGCGTTCGAGGCGCGCGAGGTGCCGGCGCGCGACGCGGCGTTCCGGGTGAACGGCGACACGGTGCGGTTGATCCCGTCGGCGGAGGGCCGCAGCCTGAACATGGGCGCCATGGCCCGCGGCATCGCCCAGCCCGGCGAGACCCGCGCGGTGCGGGCGCGCTTCGAGATCACCAAGCCCGAGGTGCTCACCGAGGAACTGTCGGGGCTTGGCATCAAGGAACAGGTCGGCTCCTTCTCGACCCCCTACAACTGCTGCGAGCCGCGGGTGGAGAACATCGAGCGCGCGGCGCGGACCCTGGACGGCATGATCA
>JBKHVQ010000230.1:0-3051 GCA_046569985.1 Thermoleophilia bacterium
ATCGAGCTGACCCGGCTCGAGTTCGACCTGCTCGCCGAACTGGCCGCCAACCCGCGCGTCGTCTACACACGGGAGCGCCTGCTCGAGAAGGTGTGGGGCTACCAGAACGGCGTCGGCGGCAAGACCGTGGATGTCCACGTGGCGAACCTGAGGCGCAAGGCCGGCGAGGACATCGGCATCGTCGCGGTACGCGGGGTCGGCTACAAGCTCGAGCCACCCGGGGACGCGGAGGGCACCGCCACCCCATGACGCCGTGGCGCAGCGCCGCGCGGCTCGTCCACCCGCGCAGCATCCGCTCGCGCATCGCCCTCGTGATCGTCGCGGCGCTGCTCGTGAGCGGGGCGGGCGTCCTGTGGGCGTTCCAGTCGACGGTCGAGTCGGCAACGCGCGCGGACATCGAACGGGCGCTGGGAGCCCAGGCCGCCGCGATCGCGCGCACCATCGACGACGCCGGCGCGCGCGACGCGGCACGCAGCGCGCGCGACGCGCGGCGCTTCATCGGCGATCTGCGGATGGTGGTGTCGGTGTCGGGCGAGGTGGTCTACTTCAGCGGCGGTGAACTGGAGGCGGAGGCGCGCGCGGAGGGCTCCAGCGGCGCCGTCACCGTGCTGCTGGAGCGACCCGACGCCCAGGCGCGGGCCGTCGGCGCATGGGGGCTGCCGGCGTTCATGCTCGGCGCGCTGCTCTTCGTCTCGGCGGTGGTGTGGTACCTGTCGGGCACCGTCGCGCGCCGCCTGCGGCGATCGGTGGGAGAGGTCGCCGACAGCGCCGAGGCCGTGACCCGCGGGCATTTCGACGTGCGCGTACCCGAGAGCGACGATGAACTCGGCCGCCTGGCCCAGGCGTTCAACCGCATGACCGAGCGCCTCGAGGCCGCCGACGCGCGCCAGCGTGAGTTCCTGGCCGACGTCGCCCACGAGCTGCGCACCCCCGTGACCGCGATCGAGGGGTTCGCGACCGCGCTCGTCGACGGCACCGCGCGAAGCGACGAGGACCGGCGGGAGGCCGCGGAGTTCATACGCAGCGAGGCCGGGCGCATGAGCGACCTGGTCGCCGACCTGCACACCCTCACGTGGCTCGACCTCGACCCGCCCACCGCGGCGGAACCCGTCGACCTGGCGGCGGCCGGGCGTACGGCACTCACCCGCGCCGCGCCCGCGGCGCGCCGCCGGGGCGTCGAGCTGCGCGGCCCGGGGGGAGCGTGCGCGGCCCGCGCCGACGCGGCGCACGTCGACACGATCCTCGTGAACCTGATCGCGAACGCCCTCGCCGCCACCCCCGCCGGAGGGTCGATCACCCTCGGCACCCGGAGCCGCGGCGGCCAGGTGGGGATCGCCGTCACCGACACCGGCCACGGCATCGCCGCCGAGCATCTGCCCCACGTCTTCGACCGGCTCTACCGGGCGGACGCGAGCCGGCGGCGCGCACCGGCGGACGGCGGGGGCTCGGGACTGGGTCTGCCGATCGTCCGCCGCCTCGCCACCCTCCAGAACGGCACGGTCGATGTGGAGAGCACCCCGGGAAGAGGGTCAACCTTCACCCTTTGGCTCCCGGCCGCCGGCTAGCGGTTCACGCCGGTCGCGGGCCGCGTTAGCGTCCCCGTACCCGGTCGACCGATAAGGAGCCCCCGTGCCCGCGCACCGCTATCTCCTCGCTGAGGACGCGATCCCAACCCGCTGGTACAACATCGCGGCCGACCTTCCGAGTCTGCCGCCGCCCCCGCTGCATCCGGGCACCGGCGCGCCGATCGGGCCTGACGACCTCGCGCCGCTCTTCCCCATGTCGCTGATCATGCAGGAGGTCAGCACGGACCGTTGGATCGAGATCCCGGACCCGGTGCGCGAGGTCTATGCGCTGTGGCGCCCGACTCCCCTGCACCGCGCGGTGGCCCTCGAGGAGGCCCTCGGCACTCCCTGCAAGATCTTCTACAAGTACGAGGGCGTCAGCCCGGCCGGCAGCCACAAGCCGAACTCGTCGGTGCCGCAGGCCTACTACAACAAGCTCGACGGCGTCACGCGCCTCAGCACCGAGACCGGTGCCGGGCAGTGGGGGTCATCGCTGTCGTTCGCATGCGCGCGCTTCGGCCTGGAGTGCAAGGTCTACATGGTGCGCGCCTCATACGACCAGAAGCCGTACCGGCGCTCGATGATCCAGACATGGGGGGCGGAGGTCGTCCCCAGCCCGTCCCCCGACACGGCCGCGGGACGGGCCGCCCTGGCGGCGGACCCCACGACGACCGGCAGCCTCGGGCTGGCCATCAGCGAGGCCGTCGAGGACGCGGCCCAACGCGACGACACCCATTACGCCCTCGGCAGCGTGCTGAACCATGTGCTGCTGCATCAGACCGTGGTCGGTCAGGAGGCCCAGCAGCAGCTCGCGCAGGCCGGGGCGAGACCGGACGTGGTCATCGGCTGTGTCGGCGGCGGATCCAACTTCGCGGGCCTCATGTTCCCCTTCCTGCCCGATGCCGCCGCGGGGGCCCGCATGCGGTTCGTCGCGGCCGAGCCCGCGGCCTGCCCCACTCTCTCGCGGGGCCACTACGCGTACGACTTCGGCGACACGGCCAAGTTGACCCCGCTCATGCCGATGCACACCCTCGGTCACGGCTTCCTGCCGGCCGGCATCCACGCGGGCGGCCTGCGCTTCCACGGGATGGCGCCCCTGGTGTCGCACCTGGTGCACACCGGCGTGGTGGAGGCCCGGGCCTACGATCAGCGCGAGTGCTTCGCCGCCGCGGTCACGTTCGCGCGCGCCGAGGGCATCATCCCGGCGCCCGAGTCGTCGCACGCGATCCGGGCGACGCTCGAGGAGGTCGAGCGCGCGCGGCAGGAGGGCGTCGAACGCACGCTGCTGTTCAACCTCTCCGGCCACGGGCACTTCGACATGGCGGCCTACGACGCGTTCCTGTCGGGGTCGCTGGTCGACGCCGAACTGGACCAGGCCGAACTGGACCGCGCCGCCGCGGAGATCGAGGGGCTGCCGGCCCTCACGTGATCCGGCGCCGGGGGGGGGGGGGGGGGCGAGGTCACGCCGATACTGGGCATGGTTCCA
>JBKHVQ010000231.1:0-15108 GCA_046569985.1 Thermoleophilia bacterium
GGGGATCTCGTCGCCCTCGCAGACGCCGGTGTCGACCCGGATCCCGGGACCGGTGGGCAGCGACAGCAACTCCACGCGCCCGGGGGCCGGGGCGAAACCGCGCTCGGGGTCCTCGGCGTTCACCCGCGCCTCGATCGCGTGGCCGCGCGCCGGCGGCGGGTCGCCCTCGAGCCGGCCGCCGTCGGCGACATGGATCTGCAGCTTCACGAGGTCGAGCCCGGTGGTCTCCTCCGTGACCGGGTGCTCCACCTGCAGCCGCGTGTTGACCTCCAGGAAGGCGAGGTCACCGGTGGCGGGCTGATAGAGGAACTCGACCGTTCCGGCCCCCCGGTAGCCCGCGGCCAGCACCAGGTCGACGGCGGAACGGCGCAGCTCCGCCTCCCGGTCGGCCGGGAGCACCGGGGAGTCGGACTCCTCGATCAGCTTCTGGCTGCGCCGCTGCACCGAGCAGTCGCGCACGCCCACGGCCCAGCCGGTGCCGTGGTGGTCGGCGATGACCTGCACCTCGACATGGCGCGCGCCGGTGACCAGGCGCTCCATCAGCACCGAGCCGTCGCCGAAGGCGCGGCGGCCCTCGTCGCGGGCCCGCTCGAGCGACGGCAGCAGCTCCGCCTCGGAGTGCACGATGCGGATGCCGCGCCCGCCGCCGCCCGCGGCGGCCTTGATCATCAACGGGTAGCCGATGCTCGCGGCATGGGCCAGGGCCTCGGCGTCGGTCTCGACCGGTCCCCGGCTCCATTCGGCCACCGGAACGCCGACCTCCTCGGCGAGGAGCTTCGCGGCGATCTTGTCGCCGAGCCGGCGCATCACGTCGCCCGGGGGGCCGATGAAGGTCACGCCGATGCGTGCGCACATGTCGGGGAACAGCGGGTCCTCGGCGACGAAACCCCAGCCCACCCAGGCGGCGTCGGCACCGCTCTCGCGCAGGGCCCGTTCGAGCTCCGCGTGGTCGAGGTAGGGGTTGCCGCCCCCGGGGCGCCCGATGAGGAACGCCTCGTCGGCCTCCCGCACGAAGGTCGCGGTCCGCTCGGCCGCCGTATGCAGGGCGATCGTGCGAATGGCCCTGCCGCGCTCGGCGAGTTCACGGGCGGCATGGATGAGCCGACGCGCCGGCTCACCTCGGTTGATGATGGCGATTCGGCTGATCATGCCCGGAAGGTACTCACGCGGGGCGGAGACCGCTACAGGACACGTTGCACTTAGGTCACAGATCGCCCTACCTGAAGCGCTCGGGCGTGGGCTACCGTCTGCGCTACAACACGGCCACGGGAGCGCACATGAGCAAGCCCTTCGTCCTTAACCGTCACCGGCGCCTCGTGTTCCCGTGCAATTTCTTCGCCGACCTGGACTTCAGCGTGCTGGAGAGCGAGGAGCAGTTGACCGCGGTCATCCTGCGGGACATCGAGTCGAAGGCCCCGACGGGTGAGGACATCCTCGAGAAGACCGCGGGCACGTACTGGTCGAAATACGGCCTGCTGCGTGACATGGCCCTCAACCTGTTCTGGGCCAACCGTTACGCGATGACCATGTATGAGAAGCGCCCGGTGCGCTGGCGCGATGTGCCCCGCAAGCGCGACGACGTATACCTCCCCATCCTCGCGCCGTGGCGTAACGGCGAGCAGAAGGTGAAGGCCGTGGCCTCATGCTTTGCCGGATTGCTCGCGCGCTGGGACGAGGACACCGAGAGCCGCATCCACGACGTCCTCTTCGACGTCTACCGCAACAAGCTGCATCACGCGACCGACCTTTCGGCGATCAAGCTGAGCGTGCCCGAGGTGATGGCGGACCCCTCGAACCTCGTCTACTGCCTCTCCTCCCATGACCCCGACTACCCGGTCTTCGGCTACGACGAGATCCTCGACTGCTCGGAGGACAGGCCGGAGCTCGAGGCGCTGATGCGCCTTGCGATGGTGCTGCACAACCAGTACCCGTGGAATCGCTCCGACGCCCGGCTGGAGGAGATCGGCAACATCGGCGACGACGAGTTCGTGGTGCTGTTCGTGCCGCGCAACCGCGAGGTGAGCGAGTTCATCCGCCGCTGCCGGACACCTCCCACGCCCCGCCCGGTGCCCGCCGGGGCGCTCGCCCCGGCGGAGCAGCCCACGCCGGTGCCACCGGTGATCGTGCCCGAGCGTTTCGAGGTGCTGCCGAAGGTCGAGGCGCTCGCGGTGGCCAAGGGCGAGCAACTGTGCACCAACGAGGATGTCATCCGCAACACGGCCTACTCGTGGTCGGTGATGACCGCCGACGACATCTCCGAGAAGACGGGCATCGAGGCGCGCATCTACACCGAGCGCGAACTGGTGGACATCTCCCTCATGGCCGCCACGGCGGCGGTGGAGGGATCGGGGCGCGCGCCCGAGGAGTTCGGCGCGGTGATCTTCTGCTCGTGCACCAACACCCAGATGCTGCCGTCGGTGTCCACGTGGCTGTCGGGCCAGCTGGGCATGTATCAGACCCACGCGTCGTTCGACCTGGTCGCGGCGTGCGCGGGCTTCCCGTACGGCCTCGGCGAGGCGGTGCGGATCCTGCAGGACGTGAAACGCCCGGTCCTCGTGGTCTGCGCGGAGAAGTTCTCCGACAAGATCGGCAGCGTGCGCCCCTCGCGGATGATCTTCGGCGACGGCGCCGCGGCGCTGGTGATCGCGCCGGCGCCCGAGGGCGAGGCGGGCGACGTGGAGGTCGTGCAGACCTACGCCAGCGGCCCGCGCAGCCAGGTCAACTCGATCATCTGGCCGAACCCGGAGTTCGACAACGACGTCACCGTCTGGGGACCCGAGGTGAAAGCGCTGGTGGAGCGCTACCTGGTGCAGATGATGGGAGAGCTGCAGGAGCTCGAGGTGCCGGGCGAGCCGGGCCGCGGCATGGTCGGAGCCATCGACCTGATCGTGCCCCACCAGGCGAACCGGACGATGGTGGTTGAGCTTGCCGGCCAGGCGGGCATCCCCGAGGACAGCCTCTACTTCAACATCGACCGGGTGGGCAACGTGTCGGCGGCCAGCATCCCGATCGCGATCTACGACGCGGTCATGGACGGGGTCATCACTGAGCCGATGCGCATCTTCACGCCGGGCTTCGGGGCGGGGGCCGTCGCGGGCTACTGCATCATGCGCCTCGACCCGGCCGTGGTCGTGCCTGAGCACGCGGGCCGCATGGTCGACGAGTCCGAGCGCGATGCCGCCAACGCTCACCCCACCTCGGTGGCCGACGTCAGCGCCGCCTTCGGCTGACCCGAGCGCCTCCCCCGCACCGCGCGGGGGAGGCACGGTGCGCTATTCGGCCGAGAAGCTCCGGTAAACGGCCAGCAGGGCCTCACGCTGAGCCGGCGTGAGCGACGGATCGGTGCGGATGGCCTCCTCGGCCGACACGCGTGGGCTGTCGCCCACGGGCTGATCGGTCGCCTCGGCCTCGTCGGCGTCGAGCATCCCCGCCTGGGTGAGGAATGCCTCGGGGGGCATGCCGAGCGCCTTGGCGACCTGGTTGATCACCCGCATCGAGGGCTGGTGCAGACCGCGCTCGACCTGGCTGAGGTACGCGTTCGAGATGTCGCTGAGCGCCGCGAGCTCACGCTGTGAGAGCTTGGCCATCTTGCGCTGCGCGTGGATGAAGCGGCCGAGCGCCTCGACCTGGGTGCTCCAGGGATCCTGTGCCATGTGACAAGTCTAGGTCGCGTGGCGGCGGCGCGTCGTCCGCCGGCGGTGTTCGGCCCGTACAAAGAAAACGGGGCCCGCGCGTGTCACCGTCACGCGTGGGCCCCGGAACCGCGGGCGGAGTGGATGGCAGCCACCCCGCCCGTGGTGTCACATGTGGAACTAGGCCTTCGGGAGCTCGACCGGCGTGGTCTTCACGGCCGGGGAGGCGGCGGCGACCAGCTCGCTGGCGAACTGACGCTGGGCGTCGAGCATCTTGCCGGCGAACTCGTAGCTGTTGGCGATGAGCTCCTCCAGCGACGGGAGGGCGGCGGCCACGGGGATGGCCGGGAGGTCGGGGGTGGCGTTCTCGACGGCCTTGGCCCAGGTACTGACGACGTCGACGACGGCGGTCTGGCTCTGGCGAAGGGCGGCCAGCACGCGCTCCTGGCTGGCGATGGCGTACTCAAGGGTGGGGGTTGCGGTGGCGGCCATGTGATTTCTCCTGGTGCGGCGGGTGGGCTTCGTTGTGGTGTTCAACATAGTACGCACCGCGTGGTTTTGCAAGCGCTCAGCGCGGAGATCACTTTTCCAGGACATATTCACCCGGCGCGTCGCCCAGTGCCTTGTGCTTGCGGTTGCCCGTCTTGGGGGGCTTGACGCGCTCGCCGGAGCGCGATCCGATCCACTCGGCCCAGTCGTCCCACCACGAGCCCGCGTGCTGGGTCGAGGCGGCCATCCACTCCTCCGGGTCGGCCGGGTGCGTGTCGCCGGTGCGGTACCAGGCCTTCGGGCTGGGCGGGTTGACGATGCCGGCGATGTGGCCGGCTGCGCTCAGCACGTAGCGGTGATTCGCGTTCGGCAGCACC
This sequence comes from Thermoleophilia bacterium, assembly GCA_046569985.1. Taxonomy (GTDB): domain Bacteria; phylum Actinomycetota; class Thermoleophilia; order Miltoncostaeales; family Miltoncostaeaceae; genus JAVJSF01. Next base: position 4,499 of record JBKHVQ010000231.1, read on the forward strand.
TGCGTCGTGAGGTAGCTCCCCTGCCAGGGCGCGATGTGGTCCTCGATCGCCCCGAGCACGTAGAAGTCGCCCGTGATATCGGCGGGGTCGATGCGCGTGCCGGCGAGCTCCATGGCACCGCGCGCGAGCTCGTTGCCGAGGTAGCAGGAGCGCAGGTAGAACGAGTGCATCTCCGCCGGCATCCGGGTGCTGTCGCCGTTCCACGACAGGATGTCGAACGGCTGCGGGTCCTCACCCAGCATCCAGTTGTTGACCGCGTAGTTCCACACGAGGTCGTTGGAGCGCATGAAGGTGAAGATGCCCATCATCTCGGAGGCGTCGAGGTAGCCGCGGTCCTTCATGCGCTTCTCCATGCGCTCCACCGATGCGCGATCGGTGAACGCGCCGAGGCGGCCGGGGCGGGTGAAGTCGACGAGCGTGTTGAGCAGCGTCGTGGTCGCGATGCGATCCTCGCCCTTGGAGGCGAGGTGCCCGCGCAGCGCCGCGGTGAGCGTGCCACCCAGGCACAGGCCCACGATGTTGACCTTCTCCGCGCCGGTGATGTCCCGGATCACATCGAGGGCGGTGTGCGGCCCGTTGAGCAGGTAGTCGTCGAGGGTCCAGTGGCTGTGGGTGGCGTCGGGGTTGCGGTAGCTGATCGCGAAAACGGTGTGACCGTGCTGGACGGCCCACTCCACGAAGCTGCGGCCGGGCGCCAGATCCATGATGTAGTACTTGTTGATCCACGGCGGGCTCATCAGCAGCGGCGTCTCGTAGACCGTCTCGGTCTGCGGCGCGTACTGGATCAGCTCCATCATGTCGTTGCGGTACACGACCTTGCCGGGAGTGATGGCCAGGTCCTTCCCCACCGTGAAGGCGTCCGGCGCGATCTGGCGGGGCATGCCCTTGTTGTTGGCCAGGTCGTCAAGGAACGTCTGGAAGCCGCGGGCGAGGCTGCCGCCGCCGGTCTCGATGGCGCGCTTCACGACGGCGGGGTTGGTCATCGGGTGGTTGGTCGGGGCGACCGCGTCCATGATCATCTCGGACAGGAACGCCATGCGGTGCTCGGTGGCCTCGTCCACGTCGGCCGCGTCGAGGAGGTCCTCGCCCAGCCGGCCGGTCAGCAGGTATGCCTGGAGCAGACCGAACAGGGCCGGGTTCTCATCCCAGGCGGGATCACGGAAACGCCGGTCGCGGCGGCCGGGGGCGATGGGCCCCGGGGCCTCGCCGGCGGCGGCACGCGTGCTCATGGCCGAGGTCGCGGCGGCGAGATCGTTGAGGTAGCGCGTCCACGCGTCGGTGACGCCCTCCGGGTTCTCCATCAGCGACGCGACGGTGCGCGCCCACGCCTCGGTGAAGCCCAGCGGGTCGATCGACTCGAGGGCCGCGAACTCGAACTCCTCGGCGGACTCGTCCGCGTTGGAGGCCGGGTCGGGGCCGGGATGGGGGGTGTCGGCAGGGCTCATGCGGGATCCTTTGCGATCGTCTGGCAGCTGAATCGGTCCTCAGGCGTCCGTGGCGGGGCGGCCGGCCCGGTCCCACTCGAGGGGACCCTGCTTCCAGCCGCAGCCGAAGCGCATCGCCACGTCCACGTCGTCGGCGGCGGCGATGCCCTCCGAGACGCACAGGCGGGCCTCGTCGAGAGCGCCCTCGTAGTAGCGGGCGGCCACCGCCAGCCCGGCCTCGTCGGCCTCGGCCTTGGGGGCGCGGCCGTCGAAGAAGCCCGCGCCCGACTTGGCGCCGAGGCGGCCGGCGTCGACCTGGCGGGCGATCTGACCGCCGTCGGCGAAGCGGTCGCCGTAGGCGCGCTGCAGGTCGGCCTGGATGTGGCCCATCGTGTCGAGGCCGATCAGGTCGCCGAGGGCGAACGCGCCCATCGGCGCCGGACCGGTCCGCGTCACCGCGGCGTCCGCGGCGGCCATGTCGGCACCGGTCGCCTCGGCCTGCGCATAGGCCTCGACCATTGCCCGCACGAGGATGCGGTTCACGAGGAAACCGGGGCACTCGCGCACGCGCACCGGCACCTTGCCGAGCGCCTTGGCGAACGCCTCGGCCTCGGCGAGGGTCTCCTCGCTGGTGGTGTCGCCGCGGATCACCTCGACCAGCTTCATGACGCTGGCGGGGTTGAAGAAGTGCAGGCCCACGACGCGGTCCGGCCGGCCCGTGGTCGCGGCGAGCTCGCTGATGGACAGGCCCGAGGTGTTCGACGCGAGGATGGCGCCGGCGGGCAGCGCCTCGTCGAGCACGGCGAACACCTTGCGCTTGATGTCCATGACCTCGGGGACGGCCTCGATGGCGAGGTCGCAGTCGCCCACGTCGGCGGCGTCACCGGTGGTGGTGATGCGCCCCAGGATGGCGTCGGCCTCGTCCTGGGTCATCCGCCCGCGCTCGACCCGCCGCGCCCCGATGGACCCGACGTGCGCCAGGCCGCGTTCGAGCGCCGCCGGGTCGGTGTCGAGCAGCAGCACACTCACGCCGCCCGCGGCCGCGGCCTGCGCGATCTCGCTGCCCATCACGCCCGCGCCCAGAACCGCCATCTTGCTGATCATCGTGCTCCTGTCGTCTCTGCGAATCGATCCCGGCGATGGCACCGGGTCGGTCAAATGCGGCCGTGGCTCAGGCGCGGGGGGGCATCACCATCGCCTCGCCGGTGAGCACGGTCGTGCCGTCCACCTCGACGGTCGTCTCCAGGATCACCCGGTTCTTGTCGGCGATGATCTCCTTGACGGTGGCCGTGGCCGTGAGCTCGTCGCCCGGGCGCACCGGCGCCAGCCACTTGAGGGTCTGCGACATGTAGATGCTCCCCGGGCCGGGCAGCTTGGTGCTGAGCACCGCGGAGATGAGCCCCGCGGTGAGCACGCCGTGGGCGACGCGGCCCTTGAACATCGACGCCGCCGCCCACTCGTCGTCGACGTGCGCGGGGTTGTCGTCACCCGAGATGCGCGCGAACTCCTCGATCTCCTCGAGGCTGAGCGTCTTGGTGAAGCCGGCGGACTGGCCCACGCTGAGCTGGTCGATGGTGAGGCCGGGGCCGTACGTGGTGAACTCGGACAACGGTGGTTCCCTTCGGTCGGTTCGCGCGCCGCGGCCGCGGTCGCACGGTGGTTCTCAGGCGGCGCGGGCCGCGAGCCAATCGGTGACGGCCGGCCAGAGGCGGTCGCGGGCCCCGGAGCCCGCGAGCACCCCGACATGACCGGCCGGGAGCTCGATGTAGGTGGCGTCGGCGCTCGACACCATCTCGTTGAGGGGGCGCGCCATGGCCGGCGGCACGATGTGGTCCTTGGCGGCGGCCACGTTGAGCAGCGGGGCCTCGATGGCCGCGGGCTCCACGCGGCGGCCGCCGATCTCCCACTCCCCCCGCATCAGCCGGTTGAGCTGGTAGAGGTCGCGGACCCACTGGACGAAGGCGGCCCCGGGGAACGCGACGCCGTCGTTGACCCACTGGTTCATCGCCCGCCACGAGGTGAGGTCGCGGCCGGACAGCACGATCTCGGCGAAGGCGTCGTAGACATCGACGAAGTTGGCGCCGGGGCGCAGCATCTTGTTGCCGAAGCCGATGAGCGTGCCCGGGATGTTGCCCAGGCCGGCGGCCACTGCCTCGGCGTCGAGGTGGCGGGGATCGGTCCACACGCGGTGGATCCCGGCGTGGGTGAAGTCGACCGGCGTGGTGAGCGTGACCAGCCCGGCCAGGCCCTCGGGGCGCAGGGCGGCGTGGGCGACGGCCATGGTGCCGCCCATGCAGTACCCGAAGAGGGTGTACGCGTCGGCGTCGGACCGGCGCAGCATGCGCGCGACCGCACGCGGCAGGTGGTCGCCCACCAGCTCGTCGAGCGTGGTGTCGCGATCCTCCCAGCCGAACCGGCCCCAGTCGAGCATGTAGATGTCGTGGCCGTGCGCGAGAAGGTGCTCGACGAAGCTGTTCCCGGGGCGCAGGTCGAAGATGTAGGGCTTGTTGATGAGGGCGTAGACGAACAGCACCGGAGGCCCTGAGGGCTCCCCGGCGGTCGGCCGGTATCGGTAGAGCGTCGTCTTGTTGCGGGTCCACACCACCTCTCGCGGTGTGGTCCCGGTGGGCACCTCGTCATCGCCGCGCGGGAGGACGGATGCCCCGTGGCCCTCAGTCGTCGCCGGCCGCCTTGCGTGATGCCGCGGTGGTCCGCGCGCGCGTCGCGCGCTTGGGCGCGGGCTTGGCGGCGGGCTTCGCGGCGGCCTTGGCGGGCGCGGCCTTGGCGGGCGCCTTCGGCTCGGTCTTCGCGGGAGCCGCTGTTGTGGCGGGCGCCGACTTCGAAGCCGGCTCCGCTTTCGCGGCGGGTGCCGCCGCGGGCGCGGGCGGGCGGGCGGCGAGCGCGGCCTCGATCCGGGCGACGGCGGCCTCGGCGCCGGCCAGGCGGGCCTCGATCCGGGCGACGGTGGCGGCCGGGACGGCGGCGACGGCCTTCTCCAGGGCGGCCAGGCGCTCCGTCATGCCCTCGAGCGCGGCGATTCGCTCGCCGAGTGCCGTGACGGCCTCGGTCGACTCCTCCACCTTGCTCTCCACGTTGGCGACCAGGCGCGCGAGGGAGGCGAGGTCCTCGGCGGTGGGCAGGTGGATGCTCTCGGCCGCGAGGCGCGACGCTGTGCGGATGCCCTCCTGCTGCTGGGCGTACAGGGCGAGCAGTCGCCCGGAACCGGCGGCGAACTCGTCGCTGCCGACGATCTCCTCCATCGCCGAGGCCCACGCCTCCACGCCGCGGGCATAGGCCTCGCGCATCAGGGCCGCCGGGTCCATCGCCGGGGGCGTCGCGTCACTCATCAGGAACCGCCTTCGTCGGGGGGCCGCGCGTCGGCGGCGATAGCGGGCGTGGCGCCCTCGGCCCGCGAGGGGGCCGGGTAGAGCGTGAAGAAGTTGTCGAGCATCGCCTGGTAGCCGCGCAGCGAGGCCGCCCAGATCTGGAGGTAGTCGCTCCCCGCATCGGTGAGCGAGTAGAGGCGGCGCGCCGGGCCGTCCTTCGAGGTGTCCCACCCCGAGACGACGAGGCCGTCCTTCTCGAGCTGGCGCAGCGTGCGGTACACGCTGGCCCGGTCCAGGGCCTCGAAGCCGAAGGCCGACATGCGCCCGATCAGCTCGTACCCGTGGCTCTGCCACTGCTGGAGCGCGAGCAGGAGGAAGGGCTGGAGGAGCATGCGCGGCTGGCTGGGGGCCTCGGTCCGCCGCTTGCCGTTGCGCGACGAGCCATTTCGTGACGCACCGTTCACTCACTTTACCGCTACCATTCTCGTCCATAGGTGCAGTGTGCACTTATACGCTTCCATTAGCAACGTACGTCGTAAGCCCGGTCTGCCGGGCGGTCGTCGCCCACCAGTCCCGGAGATGCCTGTGTCTGTCGATCTCGAGCGCCGCGGTCCCGTCGCGCTCCTCACCCTCAACCGGCCCGACGCGCTCAACGCCATGTCGGTTGAGCTCCTCAACGAGCTGGAGACCCGCCTGCGCGAGGTCGACGCCGACGCCGGGGTTCGCGCCGCGGTGATCACCGGCGCCGGCGAGAAGGCCTTCTGCGCCGGCGCCGACGTCGCACACATGCGTGAGGCGACCGCCCACGAGGCGAAGGAGTTCGCCGCCCTCGGCCACCGGGTGACCGCCCTGATCGAGAACATGGACACGCCGGTCGTTGCCGCGGTCAACGGCTTCGCGCTCGGCGGCGGATGCGAGATCGCGCTCGCGTGCGACATCCGCATGGCCGCCGAGTCGGCACGCTTCGGCCAGCCCGAGGTGAACCTGGGCATCCTTCCCGGCTGGGGCGGCACGCAGCGCCTGGCCCGCACGACCTCGATCGGCTTCGCGAAGGACCTCATCCTCACCGGCCGCCTGGTCAAGGCCCCCGAGGCGCTCGCCGCGGGCCTGGTGACCCACGTGCACCCCGGTGGGGAACTGGTGGAGAAGGCCGTGGAGCTCGCGGCGGGCATCGCTGCCAAGCCCTCCTCGGCGACCTCCGCCGCGAAGCGCATGTGCAACCTCGCCCTCGGCGGCGACAGCGCGGAGCCGCTGGCCCGCGAGATGGACACCTTCGCCCTGGCCTTCACGACCGAGGACCAGCGCGAGGGGATGGCCGCCTTCCTCGAGAAGCGCGCGCCGAAGTTCGCCGGCCACGAGACCGCCGAGGTGAACTGATGGCAGGCGGCGCATTCATCATCGATGCCGTCCGCTCCCCCGTGGGCCGCCGCAACGGGATGCTCAGCCACTGGCACCCCGCCGACCTCCTCGCCGAGGTCATCGGGGCGCTGGTCACCCGGACCGGCATCGAGCCCGGCCAGGTGGACGATGTCCTTGTCGGCTGCCTCGACCAGGTCGGCGAGCAGGGCGCGAACATCGCCCGCTCGGCCATCCTGGCCGCCGGGTTCCCGGAGTCGGTCCCCGCCGCGACCATCGACCGCCAGTGCGGCAGCTCGCAGCAGGCGGCGCACTTCGCGGCGCAGGGCGTTCTGGCGGGCGTCTACGACATCGCGATCGCCGCCGGGGTCGAGTCGATGACCCGCGTCCCGATGTGGGCGAACGTGCCCGACCCGTCCGAGGCGTACGGCCCGCGCATGCGCGCGCGCTACGACATGGCACCCGACTTCTTCGTGAACCAGGGCGAGTCGGGCGAGATGGTCGCCGAGCGGTTCGGCCTGACCCGCGACGACTGCGACGCCTTCGCCGCCGAGTCGCACCGCCGCGCGCACGAGGCGACCACCGAGGGCCGCTTCTCCGCCGAGATCCACCAGGTGCACGCGCAGCACGACGACCAGGAGTGGATGGGCGACCGAGACGAGGGCATCCGCCCGAGCACCACCGTCGAGGGCCTCGCGAAGCTGCGCACCGTGTTCCGTGAGGACGGCGTCCTGACCGCCGCGAGCTCCTCTCAGCTCAGCGACGGCGCCGCCGCCGTCCTGATCGTGAGCGAACGGGCCGCGGAGCGGCTCGGCCTCACCCCGATGGCCCGGTTCCACAGCTTCGGCCTCGCCGGGGTCGACCCGATCCTGGGTCTCACCGGGCCGATCCCGGCGACCCGCAAGGTGCTCGAGAACGGCGGGCTCTCACTCGACGACATCGATCTGTTCGAGGTCAGCGAGGCCTTCGCGTCGGTGCCGCTGGCCTGGGCGAAGGAGACCGGAGCCGACCTGGCCCGGACCAACGTCAACGGCGGGGCCATCGCCCTCGGTCACCCCCTGGGGTGCAGCGGCGCGCGCCTCATGACCACGCTGGTGCACGAGCTCTCGCGGCGCGGCGGCCGCTACGGCCTGCAGACGATGTGCGAGGGCGGCGGCATGGCCAACGCCACGATCATCGAGCGCGTCTGAACCACCCCCCGGGACCGCCCCGGCATCGCCACCCGATGCCGGGGCCCCGCGGCCCCTCACGCGCGATGTCGAGGCGATCCACGGCCCCCGTATCCGATCCCGTGTTGGCGATCGGCCCGGCGATCGCCAGACTCCCGCGCAGACGAGAGGAGCGGATACATGACCGGGCATGAGCGGGCACTCGACGCGATCGTCATCGGGACGGGCACGGCTGGGCTGACGGTGGGGACCGGGCTGGCGCGGTTCGGCCGGCGCGTGGCGCTGATCGAGTCGGCCCGCGTGGGCGGCGAATCCACCAACGTGGGCTCCATCCCCGCCGGCCGGTTGATCCGCCTCGCCCACGATCCCGCCCTGGGGGGCGACCCGCGCCGGGTGCTCGAGGATGTGCGCGCGATGCGCGACCGGCTCAGCTCGCGCGAGCGCGGCGACCTCGAGCGGACGGAGAACATCGAGCTGATCACGGGCCGCGCCACCCTCGCCCCCGGCCGGCGGGTCATGGTGCACCGCGACGACGACTCCGTCCGCACCCTCACCGCGCCGCACGTGGTCATCGCGACCGGGTCGCACCCGCGGCGCGCCGACATCCCGGGGCTGCCCGACGCTCGCCACCTCACCAACGAGACACTGTTCGACCTCCGGGAGCCCCCGGAGCACATGGCCATCGTCGGCGCGGGGGCCTTCGGCGTGGAGATGGCCTGCGCCTTCGCGCGCCTCGGTACCCGGGTGAGCCTGATCGAGCGGGGGTCCTGGATCCTCCCCGAGGCGGATCCCGAGGCCGCGGCCGTACTCGCCGCCTCGCTGCGCCGTCAGGGCGTCGACCTGCACACCGACTCCCGCCCGGTCGCGTACGAGCCCGAGGGCGGGGTGCTCACCGTCGGCGAGCCCGCCGGCGACAGGGACATCGGCGGCGTCGACGCGGTCCTGTCGGCCGTCGGGCGCGTGCCGAACGCCGACGTCGCGGCGGGTGTCGTGGCGATCGGGCCGCGCGGCATCAGCGTCGACTCGTGGGGGCGCACGTCCGAGCCGGGCGTGTGGGCGGTCGGCGACGTCACCCCCTGGGCGCATCAGGCCCACGGCGCGAGCGCGATGGCGCGGCGCGTGGTTCAGCGCATCGCCTTCCCGTGGATGCCCGCGCTGGGCCGCCCCCCGGTGATGCCCTCGGCCGTCTTCAGCGACCCCGAGGTGGCCTGGGTGGGTCCCGGGGCGGCCGAGCGCGCACGACGGTTCGTCCCCGGCGCGCTCACCGAGATCCGCATCGATCTGCCGGCGACCGACCGTGGCCTCACCGACGACGTGCACCACGGGTTCGTGGCGGTCAGCGCGGCCCGCGGCACCGGCCGGGTGATCGCGGCGACGATCGTCGGACCGCACGCGTCCGAGATGCTGCCGCTGCTGACGCACGCCGTCGCGCATGGCACCTCGCTGCTGCGGTTGCGGCGGCTGGTGTATGCCTACCCCACCCACGCCGCGGCGATCGGCGCCGTCGCCGACGAGTTCGCCCGGAGGACGCTCCCGCACCTGCACAGCGAGCTGGCGGCGTGGGGGGGCCGCCGGGTCGTCGGCGGGATGCAGCGCGCCCGCGACGCCGTGAACCCCTCGCGCTTCCTGCGCCGGAAGTGACCCGACCCGCTCGGCGCGGCGGTCCACCCACCATCGCGCCGTTGTCGCCGGAATGCCCTCCGCAGCGACCCGGCAGCATCGGCCCGGCACCGTAGGCGCGGGATCCCCGGGGTGAGAGACTGGACGCGATCGCGGCTTACGCGCGTAGCGAATCCCACCACATGGAGATCACCATGTCACTCGATCGCCCCGTCGGGCCCGGCCCGTACGAGCTTCTTCCCGCCGTGCCCTCGTTCACCCTGGAGAGCGACGATGTAGCCGACGGGCAGCAGCTCGCCAACGCCTTCGTGCACGACGGGCTCGGCGGCGAGAATGTGTCGCCGCATCTGCGCTGGTCGGGCGCCCCGGCGGAGACCAAGGGATACCTCGTCACCTGCTACGACCCGGACGCCCCCACCGGCAGCGGTTTCTGGCACTGGGTGCTGGGCGACGTCCCCGCCTCGGTGACCGAGTTGGCCCGAGGAGCGGGCGACCCCGACGGGTCGCGCATCCCGGCCGGCGCGTTCCAGACGCGCAACGACTACGGGACGATGGGCTTCGGTGGGGCCTACCCGCCCCAGGGCGACCGCCCGCACCGCTACTACTTCGCGGTGCACGCCCTCGACACCGAGAAGCTGGGGCCCGACTCGAGCGCCACCCCGGCCTTTGTCGGGTTCAACGCGACCTTCCACGTGCTCGCGCGCGCGGTCCTGGTGCCGGTCTTCAGCCACTGACTCCTCGCCCCGCGGCGGCGGTCCCGCCGCCGCGGGGCGAGTTCAGCCCTCGGCCGGCAGATCCAAGGTCAGCGCACCCCGATGAGGTCGACCACGAATACCAAGGTCTCGCCGGGCTTGATCACGTTGCCGGCACCGCGCTTGCCGTAGCCGAGTCGGGGGGGGATGGCGATGCGGCGCCGGCCGCCGACGCGCATGCCCGCCACGCCCTGATCCCAGCCCGCGATGACCTGCCCCTTGCCGAGGCCGAACTTGAAGGTGTCGCCGCGGTCCCACGACGCGTCGAACTGCGCGCCGGTCGACCAGGCGACACCGACATAGTGCACCTCGACCACGCGACCCGAGGTCGCCTCGTCGCCGTCGCCGACGACGATGTCCTCGACCTCCAACTCGAAGGAGGGCTCACCCTCGGGAATCTGGACGTGGGGCTTCTCTTTGTTCGTCATGTCGGGGACTGTATCCGGCGGGCCGGGGCGACATAATCAGGTGGTGGCCCACCGCGCACGCCGATGACCGATCTCGGCTCCGACACGTTCGAGGAACTCTTCGAGGACGCCCCCTGCGGGTACCTCTCGGCGGACGCCTCGGGGCGCATCGTCCGGGTCAACCGCACGCTGCTCGGATGGCTGGGGCTGGAGGCGCGGGATATCGTGGGCGTCCGTCGTCTCGTGGATCTCCTCGCGCCCGGCAGCCGCCGCTACTTCGTCTCTCACTGCGAGGCCCTCCTGCACCGCGACGGGCGCTGCAGCGAGGTCATCATGGAACTCGAGACGCCCCGCGGCGGCCTGCCGGTGATGATGGCCGCCACGCTGATCGCGGGCCCGGACGGCGGCCGCCTGCGCGCGACGATGCTGCCCGCCGCCGAGCGGGTCGGCTACGAGCGCGCCCTGCGCGAGGCGCGCTCCAGCGAGCGCCGCGCCCGAGAGCGGATGGAACATCTTCAGGAGATCACCGGGGTGCTCGCGGCCACCCTGGTGCCGG
>JBKHVQ010000232.1:0-3951 GCA_046569985.1 Thermoleophilia bacterium
GGGTCACCGTGTGGCCGAGCGAGGCGAGGCAGACGCCGGTCACCAGGCCGACGTAGCCCGCCCCGATGACCCCGATGCGCTGCGGTCCCTCCCCCGCCACGCTCACTGAGTGAGGCCGTCCGTCTCGACGGGCACGGCGGTGTCGGTCACGTTCTTGGCGAGGCGCGCCTTCGCCAGGGGTCGCATCGACTTCACGATCTCCTCCATCGTCTTCGCGCTCAGCCCCGACTTCAGCGTGTTCGAGATCCAGTAGGTCACGCCGTTCTCGGTGAAGGCCACCCGCTGCAGGTTTCGGCCCTCATAGTAGGTGCGGAACCGGCGCTTCGTGCCGAAGGTGTCGGTGCCGGTCTCGCCCTGGAGCACCACCGGGTTCTTCTCGGTGGTCATCATGATCCCCCAGTACTCGCCCGCCGTCTCGGGCATCTTCACGACCACCTTCACCGAGGGCGCGCCGTTCTTGTTGCGCATGCCGCTGCGGTAGCTGCGGATGATCCGCACGTCCGAGCCGCCGGCGAGCTTGGTCGGCACCTGCAGGGGGAAGTCGACCTTCTTCTGCAGTTCCTTCAGCGGCTGCACCAGCGAGGTGCTGTCGACCACGTCGGCGGGGGCGCGTTCCTGCACGGAGGCGGCGCGCACCGGGTCGAGGCTGCCGTCGAAGTCGTGGCCGACGGCCACGGCGAGATGGTTGCCGCCCGACTCGGAGGCCGACAGCGCCGCCACCTGGGCGTCGCCGCCGATCTGGTTGCGCAGGCGCGTGGCGGCGTCCTTCATGCCGGGCGCGTAGTAGACCGTGGTGTCGGGGAACTCGAAGTCGTCGGCGTTCCCGCCGACGTGCGCGTTGTAGCGCTTCTTCACGAGCAGAACGGCCATCTTCTCGGCCGACAGCAGGCGGCCGTTGCCGTTGAGCACCGACACCTGCAGTTCACTCGGCGGGGGGACCCGCTTCTTCGGCACGCTCTTGGAGCTCTCGAAGTCGGGCTCGAGCCAGTTGGCGACGGCCTCGTCGATCTGGGCGTCGCTGGCGACCTGGATCGACCCGAGGCTCGGGTCCATGTCGCCGTAGGCCTCGATCTCGGAGCGCACCGTCCTGTCCTTGGGCACCGAGACGGCGAGGTTCAGCAGGGAGATGAACTCACGCGGCTTGGTGATGTCCATCTCGATGCCGTTGCCGAGGACCTTGCGCACGGTCGCGAAGTTCTTGAAAGGGCCGGTGCCCTTGAGCTGGCGCTTCAGCTCGGTGAGGAACGTCTGCTGTCGCGCGGCGCGGTGGGAGGTGGAGTCGTAGTGGCGGAAGCGCACGTAGTCGAGCGCGTCGTTGCCGTTGAGCTTCTGGTAGCCGGGCTCGATGTTGATCGGCGCGAAGTTGCTCGCGGCGGTGCCCGTGTTCTCGTTGAAGTAGCGCCGGTCGACATCGATGTACACGCCGCCGAGTTCGTTCACCACCGTCGCGAACGCCTGGAAGTCGACGCGCACGTAGTAGTTGATCGGCTGGCCGGTGAGCTGCTTCACGGTCTCGATGGCGGTGGCGGTGGAGTAGCTGTAGGCCGCGTTGATCTTGCTGCGGCCGTGGCCCGGGATGTCGACCACCAGGTCACGCGGGATCGCGAGCATCGAGATGAACTGGTTGCGCTGATCCATGCGCGCCAGGATCAGCGTGTCGGAGAGCCCGTTGCTGGCCCCGGCGTACTCGGGGCGCACATCCGACCCGATCATGAGTACGTTCACCACCTGCTGGCCCGGCAGCACCGGTGTGGTGGTCCTGCGGGCGGCCTTCGCGTCGGCGGTGTCCGGCGCGGCCTTGTCGAGGGTGTCGTCGATGGCGAGGCCCGCCGCCGTCATGCCGAGTGCCACCAGGCCGAGGACGAGCCACGCCGCCCAGCCGACCACCGCGGGCCAGACCCGGCGGCGGCGGGGGACCCGGAAGTAACGCGCCCTCCGGTGAGGGGGCTCGCCGGAACCGGGAGGCGGCGTCAACTGCTCACCGGGGCGGCGTCGACGCCGACCGGCCGCGCGCCGACGGCATGGGCGAACTCGAACAGGGCCCGCCGGTAGCGGGGCAGGCTGTCGACCTCCACGTACTCATGCGCTCCGTGGTGGCCGGCCCCGCGGGGGCCGAACTCGACGGCGGGCACGCCGACCTCGAGGAACGCCACGGCGTCGGACGCGCCGTCGCGGCCGACGGACACCGCATCGGGCTCGTGCCGGCCGGCGGCGGCGAGCAACGCGGTGACATATGGGTGATCGGGCGGCACATCGGCGGGGGGTCGTTCAAGGATGATCTCGACCTCCGCCCGCGGGTCAACGGAACGCACCTGGCGCAGGACCTCCTCGGGACGCTGACCAGGAAGGTAGCGGATGTCGACCTGAACCCGGCATCGATCGGGGACCTTGTTGATGGCGTCCCCGCCCTCGATGCGCCCCAGGTTGATCGACGGGCGCGCGAACAGCGCCGACGATTCGGCCGCGAACGGCAGCTCGAGGATGTCGCGGTAGAGGTCGACGGCGCGCAGCACCGCGTTCTGCCCCAGCCACGGGGTGGAGCCGTGCGCGGCGACACCGGGGACGGTGATCTGGAGCATCAGGACGCCCTTGGCCTGCACGCCCACCAGCATGTCCGTGGGCTCGCCGCACACGACGAAGTCGCCCCGCAGGCCGTCGCGCACCAGCAGCTGGGTGCAGTTGTCGCCCGGCTCGGAGCGCTCCTCGTCGGGGACGACCAGCAGCATGACCTCGGCCGCCGGGGGGCGCTCGGCGAGGTCGGCGACGGCGAGCATCATGGCGGCGAGGGCGGCCTTCATGTCGTAGGCACCGCGGCCGATCAGGCGGCCGTCGTCGACACGCGGACGGAACTGGTCGGGGTGGCCGGGGACGACGTCGAGGTGGCCGTGCAGGATGAGCCGCGAGGGGCCGCCGCCGACCCGCGCGATCAGGCAGCGCCGACCGGCCGCTTCCACATGCATAACGGCGGCCCCCCGCGCCTCCAGCCAACCCGCCACGAAGTCGGTGCATGGCGCGATGCCGTCGCGGTGGGACGTGTCATAGCCGATCAACCGCTCGGCGAGCAGGACCTCGTCCACGCGGGGCAGGATAGCGGAGGCCGGCGACGGCACCGATGCCGGGGCGCCCGCGCGGCCCGCGGCGATACCCTCGGACGATGGTGAGCGCGGCGATGGTGATGGTGGCGGCGGTGGTGGCCGGGGGCCCGTGGGAGCGGCCGGTGCAGATCCCCGTGACCGGGGGTGAGCGTCTCTCGGCGACCCTCACGACCCCCGACGGCGGGGGTCCGCATCCGCTGGCGGTGATCATCGGCGGTTTCGGCCCGCAGGGACGCGACGGCGGCGATGACCTCTACCGGCGCCTGGCGGCCGACCTGGCGGCCCGCGGTGTGGCCGCCCTGCGATACGACAAGCGCGGCATCGGTGAGTCACCCGGGCCGCCGCTGGCATGGCTGAACGGCGAGTTGCTGGCCGCCGACGCGCAGGCCGCCGCACGCGCCGGGGCCGCTTTACCGGAGGCCGATGCCGGCCGCGTGGTGCTGGTCGGCCACAGCCAGGGCGGGGTGCTGTCGCTGCGCGCCGGACGACGCGCACCGGTCGCCGGCGTCGTGACCCTGGCCGCGCCGGGCCGGCCGCTGGGTGAGCTGCCGCGCGTGGGGGGCGCGGTGCCGCTGTGGGTGAATGCGATCGCGGGCCGGGTCGGCGGCCGCGCGACGCTCGCGCGCGACCCGCGCGCCGATGCGCGCGCTCTGCGGACGCCCCTGGTGATCATCCACGGCGACCGCGACGGGGTCGTCGCCCCCGAGAACCTGCGCGACCTCGCCGGCGCCCGCCGGGACGGGCGCCATCCGACGCGTGCGGTGGTGCTGCGCGGGGTCGGCCACCAGTTCCGCTCCGGTGCCGACGAGCCGCTGCCGGAACAACTGGTCGACACGGTCGCCGCGTTCGCGACCCG
>JBKHVQ010000233.1:0-2002 GCA_046569985.1 Thermoleophilia bacterium
TCCACGGGCGCCGAGGCGGACCTCGCGCGCCATCGCCTCGAACCCGGCGTCTCAGCGCTCGCCGCGCCCGGCTCCGGGTCGCGTGGCGTTGCTCGGCTGAGCCGGCGGTCTACCCGAGGTCGGCGACCGTGCGCCAGCGGGCGCCCGCGTCGCGCGACTCGATCAGCCGGCCGTCGTGCGTCGCGGCGAGCAGGCGTGTCGGGTCCGCGGCGCTGAACGCCGCCGGCGCCCGGCCGATCGTGCCCCGCGGGGTCCATGTGCGCCCACGATCGGCGCTGACCGCGACGGCGCCGTCGGCACCGGCCCGGTAGAGCATGTCGGGGGCCGGCCAGGCGAGGTAGCCCGGCTCGCCCCCGAGCGCGGTCCACGTGGCGCCGGCATCGCGCGATGCCGCCATGCCGTCCCCGGTCGCCGCTACGAGGGTGTCGGGCCGGGCGGCGTCGATCACGAGGTCGATCACCGCGCCGGGCGGCGTCCGCCTCTGCCATGTGGCGCCCGCGTCGTCGCTGACGAACAGGGTGCCGGTGACCGAGTCGACGCCCACGATGCGCGCGTCCGCGGCGCGCAGCACGTGGAAGTCGGCCTCGCCGAGCAGGGAGACGGCGCGCCATGAGATCCCGCCGTCGTCGCTCGCGATGAGTCCGAGCAGCGGGGGGAGGTCGGTGCCGGGGGCGGGGTGTCCCGATCCCAGGTAGCGCCCGGCGCCCGTGATGGTGAAGCCCATGGTGTCCTGCCGCGCGTCGCCGACACGGACGGGGGCGTCCGCCCCGGGCGCGAGCCGGAAAAGCCCCGTGTGCGTCGCGAGCATCGTCGCCCCGTCACCGGGGTCCACCGCGACGGCGTGGACATGCTCCAGCCCGGTCGCCGAGGGCCCGGGCGCCGTCGCGGTCCGGGGGACGGCGGTGTCTGCGGTCGTGCCGCGGTCTCCCGTGGCCGACTCGCCCCCGCACGCGGTGAGCGTCATCAGAGCGGCGATCAGGAGGGTCGCTGACAGCGTCCGTGTCCCCGCGGCGGTCGTCGTCCTCCCGCGCATCGCGCCATGTTACCAGAACCGGCGAGCCGGCGCCCGTCACTCTGGAACGCACCGTTCGGCGCCGTGCCGGGCGCGACCGCCTGTCGGCGGCCGGCCGCGAGGTGGCCCGACCCGCCCCTGAACAGGGTCCGCCTACCCTGGCAGGAACCGCACCGGGGGGAGCCCGCGCGCGCCTCGCGGCAGGAGGTGGGGATGGAGGGCTCGGCCGGCGGCGATGCGGCGGAAGGCCGGCCAGCTCGGCTTCTTGGCGCCGCGGAAACCGCCCGCGTTGCCGACGAGCCCCGAGGGCCAGTTGGGGTTGTCCTGGAGGTTGAACCAGATCACGGCGGGGATCCGGCCGGAGCGGACCACCCGGAGGTTCGCGATCTGCCGTAGGTAGAGGGCCTGCTGCCTGCGCGTGAACCGCACCGAGCGGAACGGGGTCTTCGCCGTCGTGTAGCCGGCCTCGGTGATGTAGACGGGCATGCCCCGCCGGCGGGGGACCGCGTCGAGCTCCTCGAACAGCCGCGGCAGCGTGCGCCAGGTGGGGAACGCCAGCCGGTTGGCGCGCGTGTTCGCCCTCGGGGGCTGCGAGGGGTAGACGTGCTGCGAGTAGGCGTCGAAGCGGGCCGAGCTGCGGGCGAGGGCGCGAACCCAGGCGAGGGAGCCTGTTCCGGTGGCGGTGGTCGAGCTGCGGGGGCCCGCGACCCCGGCGATGACGACCGCGTCGCGGTTCGTGCGCTTGATGACCGGGTAGGCCCGTCGCACCATCGCGGCGTAGTGGCGGAGCCCGGTCGGCTCGCCCGCGGTGAACTGCGGTGACAGGAACGCGCCGAGGTTCGGCTCGTTCCACAGTTCCCAGTGGCGGACCTCGGGGAGCCTCTCCGTTGAGTTCCGCGGCCGGTAGGTGCCGTCGTAGCGTCGCGCGAGCGCCCTCATGAAGGCGGCGAACTGCGACGGATCGGGCGCGTGCGCGTCGGTGTTGCCGGT
>JBKHVQ010000234.1:0-1798 GCA_046569985.1 Thermoleophilia bacterium
AGCGCGACCCGCAGCAGGCCCATGCGATCCTCGATCTCCGCGTCGAGGCCGAGAGTCTCGCCGTAGAACCGGCGTGCGGCGCCGAGATCGTCGACGGAGAAGCTGGGGAAGGCGACCGAGTCGCGAAGCATCGGGGGTTCCTCCATTGTCGGATGCACCGACATCGCATCACCAACCGGGCCCCGCGTCACCCCCTCCTGGCCTCCCGCCGACCGCGGCGCCCGCTCAGGCGGTCACGGCGGCGGCCTCCGGCACCACTTCGATCTCGGAGGTGATGTCGATCGCGGGCATCACCGACCGCGCGACGCCGCAGGCCTGGATGTGGTGCTGGTGGGCGCGCATGATCTCGGGCTCCTTTGCGGGGTCTGCAGCCAGGCGGTAACGCACCCTGATGGCGGTCAGCACCATGATGCCGTCGACGACCTCGATGGTTCCCTCGCCCTCCACGCCGAGACGGTCGCCCTCCACCGACACCCCGCGCGCGGTCAACGCGGCACCGAGGGTGCTGGTGAGGCAGGCGCACACCGACGCGGTCAGCACGTCGAAGGTGCCCGCGTGCGCCCGCATCGGGCCGTCCTCGGGGAACTTGTACCAGTCGGCCTGGAAGCCGGGCACGCCGAAGACGATCTGCTCGCCGGTCGCGTGCAATGTGGCCCGCCGGACCCCCGGCTGCCTCCGCTGGATCGCCACCTTCGCCAGTCCGAGAAACTCACCCATCGTCGCCCTCCGCTCGGGCCGGCGCCATCCGTCCGCCGGCAGGCTTACATGCGTCAGCCTAACGCGCGGGGCGCTCGCCGGCACAGAGGCGCGCCGGGTGGCCGTGGGTGACACGCCCGCCCCGGCCCGTCACAATGGACCGATGCCGGAAGAGCTTCAGCGCACATACCGCGGCAAGGCCTGGCGCGACGTCGGCGAGGTCGACGACCACCAGGGGCCTGAGCGCGCCATCCTCATCGCGTCGCTCGCGTGCGACGCCGACGAGGAGGCCGACCGGATCGATGAGGTACGCGAGCTGCTGCACACCGCCGGGGCGGAGGTCGTGGAGGAGGTCATCCAGCATCGCGACCGCCCCGACCCGAAGCTCTACCTGGGCAGCGGGCGCCTCGGCGACCTGAAGGAGATGGTCGAGCAGCTGAAACCCGATCTGGTGGCCGCCGAGGGCTCCCTCACCGCCGGCCAGCAGCGCCACCTCGAGGACCGCCTGAAGGTGCGCGTGGTCGACCGCACCGCGATCATCCTTGACATCTTCGCCCAGCACGCGCGCTCGGCCGAGGGCAAGCTGCAGGTGGAGCTGGCCCAGCTCGAATACAGCTACGCCCGCCAGGAGGGCCTCTGGCAGCACCTCGAGCGCCTCGGTGGTGGCGTCGGCACCAGGGGGCCCGGTGAGACCCAGCTCGAGTCCGACCGGCGGATGGTCCGGAACCGCATGGCGACGCTGCGCCGTCGCCTTGCCGATGTGGCGCGTTCCCGCGACACCCAGCGCGAGCGCCGTGTCGGCTCGGCGATCCCCCGCGTCGCGCTGGCGGGTTACACGAACGCCGGCAAGTCGAGCCTGATGAACGCGCTCGCGGACGCGGGCGTCCGGGTCAACGACGCCCTGTTCGAGACGCTGGACCCCACCACCCGGCGCGTCGTCGCCGACGGGCACGACCTGCTGCTGTCCGACACCGTGGGCTTCATCCGCCACCTCCCCCACCAGCTGGTCAACGCCTTCTCGTCGACGCTGGAGGAGGTGCGCGAGGCGGACATGATCCTCCATGTCGCCGACGCGTCCGAGCCGGAGTCGCGCCGCGAGGCG
>JBKHVQ010000235.1:0-5231 GCA_046569985.1 Thermoleophilia bacterium
CCGCCGAAGTCGGCGTGACCGGGGGTGTCGATGATGTTGATCTTGATGCCGCCGTTCCGGACGGCCGTGTTCTTGGCGAGGATCGTGATGCCCTTCTCGCGCTCCAGGTCGCCGGAGTCCATGACGCGCTCGGCGATGTCCTGGTTGGCGCGGAACGCCCCCGACTGCCACAGCATCGCGTCGACGAGGGTCGTCTTGCCATGGTCGACGTGGGCGACGATCGCCACGTTGCGGATGTCATCGCGTGTGTTCACGCAGGCTCCTTCACGGTGTCGGCGGCCGGATACCCGAGGGCGGCCAGGCGGCGGTCGAGGGTATCGAGGAACCGCACGTCCGACGGTCCGGTGAAGCGTGCCCGCAGCCGCGCGCGGGCCGTTTTCGCGACCCCGAGCAGGTGGGCGTCGGCGAGATAGGCGGCCGCCGCCGCGCGGGTGGGCGCGCCCGCCCGCCCGAGCACGGCGATCGCGCGCCAGTGGCCGGCCATGTCGGCGCGCACCCGCGCGGGGAAGGCGCGGGTGACCTCGATCATGCGGCCGGAACGGTAGGCGTGGATGCGGACGGGCATGCGCAGCGCCCGCGCCGGCACGCCGAACCGCAGCCGGTCGTCGGCGGAGATGAACTCCGGGCGGCGGTCGCGGTTGAGGTCGGCGGTGCGGTACCCCGCCCGACCCCAGTCGTGGATGATCCGCCGGTGGCGCCGCTCATCCGGCAGCCAGTGGACGATGTG
This sequence comes from Thermoleophilia bacterium, assembly GCA_046569985.1. Lineage (GTDB taxonomy): Bacteria > Actinomycetota > Thermoleophilia > Miltoncostaeales > Miltoncostaeaceae > JAVJSF01. The sequence goes on from JBKHVQ010000235.1 coordinate 728, forward strand.
GCTGCGCAGGCGCCGGCGCTCACCGCCCGTCGTCAGGTCGGCGATCGCCTCGGGCTCGGCGTCGCGGTCGAGGTCGCGCAGGACCACGATCCGGCCGGCCGCGGGCACCCCCCAGCCGCCGCGCTGCAGCCCCCGGAAACGGGTGACCGTGCCGACGTGGGTCACCGCCATCGTCAGGGCCGACGGCTCGGCGCGCATCCCCGTCCAGGCCAGCTCGACGCCCTTCCCGCCTCCCGACAGCCAGGCGCGCCCGTCTCCGAGCGCGCCCTGCGCACCCACGAGGGACAGCGCCGCCGTCCCCGCCGCGATCGCGGCCCTCGTCCCCCGGCCCAGCGCCACCCGCACCCCCGGATCGTTCGTCCGTCGTCGCCCGCGTCCGCGGGACAGATCGCAGGGCACGGTACAAGCCGCGGACGCCGGGCACCGGCGCGCGTCGCCGACCCGGCACCGTGGGCGGCGGGCGCGGTCATGTGGCGCGCCCGCGCGTGCGCTAGCGTCAGCGCCCTGCGCCCGTAGCTCAGCCGGATAGAGCGGCGGACTTCTAATCCGCGGGTCGCAGGTTCGAATCCTGCCGGGCGCGATACGCGAGACCCCGCCCTGATGGGGCGGATGGAACCGTCCCCGCCGCGCAGGCAGACTGTGGCAGTGACGCCGCCGACGCCGACGACGACACCCGCTCAGATCGCCGCGGTGTCCGCCCGCGCGCGTTCGGCGCGCTCGCGCTCCATCTCCGCCTCGAACGGGTTCTCCGTGCCGAGCAGCGCCAGCCAGGAGGCAGCGGCGAGCAGCGTGCCCGGACCGATCCACGGCGCGCCCACCAGCAGGAACCCGGCTCAGGCGGCGATGAACTGCAGCGTCGCGGAGAGCGCCGTGTACCGGCCGACCAGCACCGCGCCCGCCGCGCCGCACAGCCAGACGGCGACCATCCCGAGCCCGATCCCCCAGCCGGTTCGCCCGTCACCGACGGCGAGCGCGCTGCCCTCGCCGAGAACATCGAGGGCGACCAGCAGCGGGGCGAGCCCCCAGAGTGCTCCGACCGCGCCGATGATCTGCGCGGCGCGGCGCAGGACGGGGAGCGGGGGCAGTGAGAAGGATGAGGTGTCGGCCATGGGCGCGATCCTACTCCGCCCGCCCGCCGGCCACGAAGCGCGGGCCATGTGAGCCCCGAGCACCAGATCCAGCGTCCGTGGTCGCGGTCGGAGCGCACCGTGCCGCGCGCGATCGTCCGCCCGCTGCGCGAGTTCCTGCGCTACGAGGCCTCCGGCGGGCTGGTGCTGCTGGTGGCGACCCTCGTCGCCCTCATCTGGGCCAACGTGGACACGGCGTCCTACGAGGACCTTTTCGCCACCGAACTGGACCTCCGCTTCGGGGAGCTGGCGTACTCGATGGACCTGCGGTTCATCATCAACGACGGCCTCATGACCCTCTTCTTCCTCCTGATCGGCCTGGAGGTGAAGCGCGAGCTGACCGTCGGTGAGCTGGTCGGGCGCCGCGCCGCGTCGCTGCCGCTCTTCGCGGCCATCGGCGGGCTCGCGATCCCCGCGCTCGTTTTCGCGGCGGTGACGGCGGGCGGCGACGGGAGCTCCGGGTGGGGCATCCCGATCGCCACCGACACGGCGTTCGCGCTCGGGGTCCTGGCGCTCCTCGCGCGCCGTGCGCCGCCGGCGTTGACGGCGCTGCTGCTCGGCGTGGCGGTCATCGACGACCTGGGCGCGATGACCGTGATGAGCGTCTTCTACAGCGAGGGGCCGCACCTCGTATGGCTCGCCGCGCTCGGCGGCTGCCTCCTCGCCGCCGCGGCGATGAGCCGCGCCCACGTCCGGCACCTGCTGCCCTATCTGGTCATCGGCTCCGCGGCCTGGTGTTTCTGCCTGGCGGCCGGCGTCCACCCGACCGTCGTCGGTGTCCTCTTCGGGCTGCTGACCCCCGCCCGCCCCTTCCAGCCGCGCATCGGCGTCGCCCGCGAGGCGGGGATGGTGGCCGAGCAGATCCTGGGCGGGCGCGACACCCGCGAAGCCGACGCGAAGCCCTGGCGGCGCCTCGCCTACCTCACCCGCGAGGCGATCTCCCCCCTGAACCGGATCGAGCACGCGCTGCACCCGTGGACCTCGATCGCGGTCGTGCCGATCTTCGCCCTGGCCAACGCCGGCATCGTGCTGGACCGGCCGTCGATCGACGCCGCCCTCGACAGCCGCGTGACGCTCGCGGTCGTCCTGGGACTGGTCATCGGGAAGCCCCTCGGGCTCGTGCTGGGCGCGGCCCTCGCGGTGCGGTTCGGCCTCTCGCGGCGGCCCCCGGGCGTCACGTGGCTGCACCTGGTGGGCCTGGGCGGCCTCGCCGGCATCGGCTTCACCATCTCGCTGTTCGTGACGAACCTGGCGTTCGACGACGCCGACCTGCTGTCGGCCGCGAAGGTCGGCATCCTCGCGGGCTCCGTGATGGCCGCCGTGGTCGGGGTGGTCACGCTGCTCATCGCCTACCGCCGGACCCACCCGCACGGCGCGGGGTAGACGGCGGGCGACACGGCCGCGGCCCGGGCATGCCCCGCGCGCGCAACGAAAGCGGCCCCGCCCTCCGCTATGGGAGGACGGGGCCGCGGTACCGCGACCGGGTGGACCCGGTTCTAGCTGAGGTACTTCGACGCGTCGATGCCGTGCTCTTCCATCAGCTTCGTGAAGGTCTCGCGCATCTCGTCCGGGTAGTCCGGGAGGTTGCCCTCGGCGAGGACCTGCTCGGCGCGCGCCTTGATGTTGGGGCCGAAGTCCCAGTCATCGTCGTTGATGAGGCGCGTGATCTCCTTGGCGGGCCAGGACACGACGCCCGGGTCGCGGGAGAACTTGGAGGCGAGAGCGTCGATCTCCTCGATGCGACCGGGGGTCGGCGACTGCTCCTGGATCACACCGGCGCTCTTCAGGGCCTCGGTGACCTCGGCGTCCTGCTGGTACGGGGTGCCGAAGGCGTCCTTGTGGAACAGCTTCTCGAACTTCAGGCGCGGGCGCTGGCCACCGCCCTTGGCGTCCTCGAGCGGGTAGCCGACGGCGTGCGCCCACGTGAACTTCATGTGCGGCGGCAGGCCGAAGGCCTTCTCCAGACCGCCCGGCTTGCGGCCGAAGGCGATGAGGATCGAACCGACGTCGAGCGCGTTGGCCGCCAGAAGGCTGCTGCCGACGGCGAGGCCGGTCTCGAAGCGCAGCAGGTTCTCGGTGCGCTCGGTCGGGAAGCTCATCAGACGCGGCACGGTCTGCGTCATCGTGAACTCGTAGTTCCAGCCGTGGTACTTCGTGAGCGCGCCGGAGAGGGCGAGGGTCGACAGGCCGTCGTTGGCGCGGCCGTACCAGGCGTTCAGGTTCGTCAGCCAGATGACCAGGTGCGAGCTCTGGTTGATGATCTGGACGTTGAAGCCGGAGACGCACTCCTCGATCTCATCCCAGAGGTCGCAGGTCTCGCGGTCGACGATGATCGCCTCGGTCGCGTTGATGTTGCCCTGACATGACTGGCGGCGAGCCGTCTCGAGCATGACCTGAAGCTTCCAGTCCTCGACCTTCCGCTCCGGGTCGAAGTAACGAATGCTGCGACGGTCACCGACTGTCTGGAAAAAAGACTTGTCGGGGATGTTTACGGACATGCGTCCCCCCTGGGATCAGCTCGTGGAATCGTTGGTTCGGCGCACGGCGAGCCCGAGGCGCGCCTCACCGCGTGGGCCAATCTACAGGGGGCAAACGGCTTGTGGCGACCGTTGCGAGCCAAATTCCGCCCGATTGTGAGACGCATGGTCTGACCATTGCCGGAGTCCGACAACGCCGCGAGCGGAACGGTATCCTCCCCGACCATGCCGAAACTACTGTTTGTCACCGTCAACACCCCCGAGGTCCTGAACAAGGAGGGGAAGGTCCGCTTCCCCGGTTCAGAGGTCGCCGAGCAGCGCCTCAAGGACGCCGGCTGGGACGTCGATGTCGTCGACCCCCTCTGGCCCAAGCCCCTCGAGGCCGCGAAGGATGGTGGCTACGACGCCATCCTCGTGTCCACGTACAAGGCCGTCCCGCGTTCGCGTGACGCCGCCTCGATGCTGTCCCGAATGCAGGAGACCCCGGTGTACACCGTGGGCGTGCTGCAGAAGGACGACGCCTTCCGCACCATGGCGCCCGACGTCGGTGTGCTGAAGGGCCTCAAGGAGCTCCCGCTCCCGTAACACCCGCCGCCGCGCGCCCGCCGCGCGTGCTGCACCTGTGACACCACTCAACGCCCGGGCAGCCGCCCGGGCGTTGCCGTTTCAGCGCCCGATGTGCACCAGCGTGGCGCCGTCGCCACCCTCCTCGGGCGGGGCGGGCTCGATGCGTGACACCAGCGGGTGGCGCCCGAGCTCTTCCCGCACGACCGACCGCAGGGCGCCGGTGCCGTGGCCGTGGATCACGCGCAGGAGGTCGACCCCGGCGACCGCCGCCGCGTCGACGCGCCGGCGGACCTCGTCGCGCGTCGCCTCGGCCCGCGGTCCCCGCCCGGCCCC
>JBKHVQ010000236.1:0-2278 GCA_046569985.1 Thermoleophilia bacterium
CAGGGCGACGCGATCCTGCTGCGCGGGCCCGCCGGCGACACGGCGCTGGTCGACACCGGGCCGCCCGGCGCTCCCGCTCCGGTGCTGCGTGCCCTGCGTCGTCACGGGATCCGCCGAGTCGACCTCCTCGTCGTCACCCACGGCGACGCCGACCATGCCGGCGGGGCGACGGCCGTGATCGAGACCGCCGACGTCCGCGCCGTGGTGCACCCCCCCGAGCCCGCCGACGGCTGGGGCGACGACATGCGCGCTGCCCTCCGGCGGGCGGGTGAGCTCCGTGTCCCCGCGCAACCGGTGGCGCGCGGCGACCTGCTCCGGGTGGGGCCGTGGATCGCCCGGGTGCTGTCACCCGCCGGCGCGCAGCCGTCCGGCGCGCCCGCCAACGACGGCAGCGTGGTGCTGGACGCGCGCGCCCGGGGCGGGCCGTCGGCGTTGATGACCGGGGACGCCGAGAGCCCGGTGATCGCCCCGCTGCGGCCCGTGCCGGTCGACCTGCTGAAGGTCTCCCACCACGGCTCCGACGACCCGGGGCTCGGGGCCCTCCTCGTGCGCGTCCGCCCCCCGGTCGCGGTCGTGTCGGTGGGGGAGGGCAACCGGTTCGATCACCCCCGTCCCGCGGTGCTGGAGGATCTGACGCGCGCGGGGGCCCGGACCTGGCGCACCGACCGCCACGGCGACATCACCGTCCTGCGCCGGGGCGGGCGCATCCTGGTCGAGCCGCAGGCCCGGTGAGCGGCGGCGCGCGCGGCCCGGTGAGCCCGATACGAGCCGGGCACTCGGATACCATCCGCCGGTCGTGAGTCGCAAGGATCCCCTCAAAGCCGCCTATGTCATCTGGGGTGAGGACCGCGCCACGGTCGAGCGCGCCGTGCACGCCCTCGGCGCGCGCGTCGTCAGTGAGGGCGGCCTGCCGCCCGAGCGGCTGCGCGCAGAGGAGACCCCCGCCGAGGCGGTGGTCGCCGCCTGCGAGGCGCTCTCGTTCGCCGGCCTGCGCCTGGTGGTGGTGGAGGAGGCCGACCGCTGGAAGGCCGCCGACGCCACCCCCCTGCTCCACTATCTGGCGTCCCCCAACGAGGGGGCGTGCCTCGCGCTGGTCGCGCGGGACGCCGTCACGCCGAAGCTGGAGGCGGCCGTCGCCGCGCTGGGCGAGAAGACGGTGCTGCGCTACGGGCCAGACCCGAAGGCGACCAGGGCGGAGCGCGCGAAATGGCTGGCCGACCACCTGCGCAAGGAGACCGAGCGGGCCGGTGGATCGATGCCGGCCGCGGTCGCGCGCCAGGTGATCGAGCGCGTCGTCGTGGATCGTCCCGGCGCGCGCAAGGAGGGCGTGATCGCGCTGGAACTGACGCAGGAGGCCCGCAAGCTGGCGGCCTACGCCGCCGGCGAGCCGATCACGGCCGAGATGGTGCAGCTCCTGGTTTCCCGGCACCCGGATGCGCGCGTCTACGAGCTGTCGGACGCGATCTGCTCCGGCCAGGCCGCCCAGTCGTACGACATCCTTCAGGACATGGCGACCGGCGACGAGCCGGTGGCGCCGATCGTGATCCAGGTGCAGCTCGCCAACCACTTCCGGCGGGTCGCGACGGTCCAGGCGCTGGGTGGCCGCCCCTCACCCGACGAGATCGGGAGCGCGACGGGGGTCAAGGGCTTTCCGGCGCGCAAGCTCGGCGATCACGCCGAGGCGTTGCCGCCCGCGGCCGCCGAGCCGATGGTCGCGCGCCTCGCGGCGCTGGAGCTCGACCTGCGGGTGAGCTCGCTACTCGACCTGGGCGCGGCGCGCGCCGAGGGCGCACGCGCCGACGGGGCCCGGCTCGTGCTCGAGCTGGCGGTGCGGGACCTGCTGGCCATGGCGCGCGGCGGTCAGCCGGCGCCCGGCCATGGTGCGTGAGAGTGCCCTGCCGCTCAGGCGGCGGCGGCGACGCCGCTGGAGATGCGGGCGACGCGGCTCTTCTTGCGGGCGGCGTTGTTGGCGTGGATGACGCCCTCGGCCGCTGCGCGGTCGATCAGGTGCTCGAGCTCGCGGGCCTGGGTGGCGAGCTGATCGGCGTCCCCGCCGGCCGCCGTCGCCTCCAGGCGACGGAAGAGAGTTCTGATGGTGGAGCGGTACCTCAGGTTGCGCTCGCGCTGCGCGATCGCGCGCTTGATCCGCTTCTTCTGCTGCTTGATGTTCGCCACGCGGCGAGTCCTCCGTGGTTTGACCGACCGCGTACAGTAGCGATCTGCCCGGACGAGAGCCAGTCGTGAGCGGCGAAAAGCCGCAGCAGGAGGTCGACGGGGC
>JBKHVQ010000237.1:0-1912 GCA_046569985.1 Thermoleophilia bacterium
CTCCGGTCACCCCTCAGACCCCTGAGACTCCCGTGACCCCGACCGGGACCCCCTCCGCCCCGCCGGTCGTCGTGACCCGTACCCTCAGCCCGCGCCTGGCGATCACGAAGGTCGCGCCGTCCCGCGCCCGGGCCGGTGACAGGCTCGTCTACACGATCCGCGTGCGCAACACCGGGCGCGCGATCGCCCGCAGGGTGGTCATGACCGACCCGCTGCCGGTCGGCCTCATCTACGTGCGCTCCAGCCGCCCGGCGACGGTCCGCGGACGCACCGTGACGGTGAAGCTGGGCAACCTACGCCCCGGTCAGGCGCGCGTGGTGAAGATCACCGTCCGCGCGGCCAAGAACGTCAGGGGCCGCAAGGTGAACGTCGCCACCGCCCGGGCCAACAACGTCCGCCCGGTGAGAGACGCCGCGCCGACCGTCTTCCGCCCGCTGGTGCGCCGCGTGATCCCCGCGGTCACCGGCTGATCAACCCGCACCACCTCAGCGCCGCTCACACCGAAGGGGCCCCACGGGGCCCCTTCATCATGCGGGGGCCCCTCCCCCGAGCTCGTCGATGACCTCACGGCACCACGCGGCGAACGCCGTCTGGGCATGCACCCCCTTGCGCATCGCGAGACGAAGATGCGGCGGGGCATCCGGGCCGAGCGCGGCGATCGCGTCCTCGAACTGCGCCCGGCGGTGCTCGTGGGCCTCGAGCAGGCGGCCGACCTGCTCCACGACGGCGGCCGGCTCCATGCCGTCGGCCAGCATGAGCTTCAGCAGCGACTCGTCGCGGATGTGGGCGAGCCCCCAGGGGCGCTCCAGCCACGCCGCCAGCGCTTCGCGGCCCGCCGCGGTGATCGTGTAGACGCGCTTGTTGGGCCGCCCCTCCTGGACCACGCTCTCCTCGGTGGCGTAGCCGAGCTCCTGCAGGCGGCGCAACTCGGCGTAGATCTGCGAGTACGCGGCGTGCCAGAAGTGCGCGGCGGTCGCGCGCAGGCGCCCCTGGATGTCGTAGCCCGACGCCGGGCCGCGCGCGAGCTGCCCCAGCACCGCGAAGCTCGTGACCGGCAGGTCCCGCCCGCTCTCGCCCCTTGGCATCCTGATCCCCGTGGTATATGACTACTTTGCATATGCGCAACCGTCCGATTGGAGGCGCGCGGTGATTCTCTATCACCGGTGGAAGTGCCCGTGGTGCGCCGCGGTGCGTCAGGCCATCGAGAACGTCGGTGCCGAGGTGGAGCTGGTGGAGGTGCCCTACCCGCGCGAGGAGCGGACGATGGTGGTGGAGGCCAGCGGCCAGCCGCGGGTGCCGGTGCTGGTCGACGGCGACGAGGTCGTCGTCGACTCGAAGCGCATCGTCCGCCACCTCTATGCGCGGTACGGTGGGCACGGCTTCGGCAGGTCGATCAGGGAACTCGACGCGGACATCGCGCTCGAGGACGAGGAATACGAGAGCTGCACCATCCCGGGAGGGGACAGATGAGCGACGAGGTCCGCTACAGCCACGTGTCCGACGCGGACATCCCCGCCAAGGAGCGTCGCGGCGGTGGCGCCAGCTCGCAGGACGTGTCGGGCGCCCTCGGCTCGACGGAGATGACCGTCCGGGTCTGGAGCTACGGGCCCGGCCACGAGATGGCCTACCACCGCCACAAGAACCAGGAGGAGATCTACCGCCTGCTGACCGGCGGGCCGCAGGAGATCATGGTCGACGGCCAGGCCGTGATCGTGAACGACGGCGACTGGATCCGCCTGCCGAAGGACACCCCGCGGCGCATCCAGAACCACACGGACCGCACGGCGACCTGGCTCACCATGGGGGCGCCCTACGGCGAGGGCATCATGGACGGCATCCGGCTCGACCCGGCGACCGGCGAGGAGATCCCCCGGACCTGACCGCCCGCCCGCCCGGCCACCGCGACCGCGTT
>JBKHVQ010000238.1:0-4444 GCA_046569985.1 Thermoleophilia bacterium
ATCCCGGTGGACCTCATCTCCGGGGTGGGAACCATGCGCTGGCCGTGGTGGGGCGGGGTCGGCGTGCGCATCGCCCAGGGCCTCACGGCGTTCGCGGCCCGCTCCGGCCCGGCGGTGCTCCTCGATCTCTCCGCGCCTGTCTCGGTGCGCGCCCCGCTGCCGTGGAAGACGCGGCGCGTGGCCGTCGTCGTGGAGGACATCGAGGGCTTCACCCAGGCGGTCGTCGACGCGCGCGGCGGCGACATCCACCGGCTCGCCGACCGGGACTGAGCCCGCCGGATCGCTAGGCGACCGGCCCCTGCATCGCGACGATCTCGTTGCCGTCGGGGTCGAAGAACTGCAGCATCCGCGCCGCACCCATCTGCTCGATGCGCCCGCGCTGGACGGCGTTCTCGGCCAGCCGCGCCTCGACGGCGTCGATGTCGTCGGTGGCCAGCACGACGGTCGCGCCGCCGGTGTGGGGACGGGTGGCGAGTTCCCCCGAAAGGGCGAGGGTGAGGTCGCCGGCCTGCAGTTCGGCCCAGTCGTTGCCCTCGCGCCGTACCAGGGGAAGGCCGAGGACGCCCTCGTAGAAGGCGATGGACCGGTCCATCCCGCAGACCTGGTAGAAGACGGTGTCGATTCCGGAAAAGAGCGCCATGCGGGGATCGTACCTGGCGCACGAGGCAAGGGGTCGCCGATGAGTGACCGTCCGTTCACGCACCGGCCGCAGCGCATCATCGCCGCCCTGGCGCTGGCCCTCGCGGTCGCCCTCACCGCCGCCTGCGGTGACGATGAGGATCCGACCACGACGTCCGCGGCGGGCGCGGCCACCGCCGCTGCCACCGCCACCGCGCCCGCGAGCACCGGCGGGGCGACGACCGCCATCCCCACCGACACCGTCCCCACCATGGTCGTCGCCGCCTACTTCGCCGACCCCTCGGGGGCGCTGGTGCGCGAGGAGCGCGCGGTCCCGGAGGGCGATCCGGTGATCGCGGCCCTCGGCGAACTCACGGCCGGCCCCACCGGCGCCGGCCTGAGCCCGGCCCTTCCCCCCGGCGCGACCGTGCTCGGCGTGGCCGACCTGGGTGACGTGGTCACCGTCGACTTCAGCGCCGCGTTCGAGGAGAACTATCCGTCCGGCGGGGCCGCGGCCGAGTTCGCGATCCTCGCCCCCCTCGTGCAGACGGTCAGCGAGGCGGCCGGCGGGGACGACGTGGCGATCACCGTCGAGGGCCGTACGCCCGCGCCGGCGGGCTCGCAGTTCGACTGGGCCGAGCCGTTCAGCCCCGGCGACGTCGGGGCCTGACGGGGCGTCGCGGCGGCCGGCGGCGGTGACGGCGGGGGGCGTCGTTACAGTCGCTCCCAGTGACCACCGCGGCCGCCCCACCCACCGACACCGCCGAGCCGGGCCCCGCGCCCGCGGACATGCCGCTCGAGGCGCTCCGGTACTGCGTGGTGGACCTCGAGACGACCGGCGGCTCGCCGGGGCGCTCGCGTATCACGGAGATCGGCGCGGTGCGCGTCGCGGCTCTCGCCCCCGCCGACCGGTTCTGCACCCTGGTGGACCCCGGCTGCCCCATCCCCACGGTGGTGCGCGACCTCACCGGCATCGATGACGACATGGTCGCCGGCGCCCCGCCGGTGGCCGACGCCCTCGCCCGTTTCGCCGCCTTCGCAGGCCAGGATGTCCTGGTCGCCCACAACGCGCCGTTCGACCTGCGCTTCCTCAACTACGAGCGTCGTCGCCTCGACGGCGGCTTCTTCCTGCAGCCGTGGCTCGACACGCTCACGCTCGCGCGCCGCCTGCTGGAGGGGCGGGTCGTCCGCCACGACCTCGGAACCCTCGCGGCGTGGGCGGGCACCCGGGTGCGCCCCGCGCACCGCGCCCTCCCCGATGCCGAGGCCACGGCCGAGCTCCTCGTGCGGCTGATCGAGCTGGCGCGCCGGCGCGGGCTGCGCACGCTCGCCGACCTTCACGACCTGGTGGGCGCCCCCGAGGCCGCCTATTCGCACCGGACGGCGCTGTGCGAGGACCTCCCCGCGCGGATGGGCGTGTACGTGCTGCGCGGCGCCGGCGGGGAGGCCCTGCATGTCGGCGGCTCGCCGAACCTGCGGCGCGATGTGCGGCGCCTCTTCCAGCCGGGCGGGCGGCGCGGCACCCGCCTTCAGCGCGCGATCACGGCGACCGAGCTCGTCGAACACGAGGTGCACGGTTCGCGGCTCGGCATGATGCTGCGCATCGAGGAGATGACGCGCCGGGCTGGCCTGCCCGCGGGCCGTTCCGCCGGCGGGTCGATGCGCCACATCGTCCTCGTCGACGGCGGGCGCCACGCGCCCGCGCGGGTGGTCGGCGCGCCGGCCGAGGGCGCGCAGGCGTTCGGCCCCCTGCGCGGCGAGCGACGGCTGCGCGCCGCGGTCGACTGCCTGAGGGTCCTCTTCGCCGCCCCGGCGGGTTACGGCCCCCGCGAGGCCGCCGAGGTGCGTGCCCTCCTGGGGGGAGACGCGCGGGCCCTCGGGCGCCTGCCCCGCCACCTCCAGCGGGCCGGGGCCGCCGGGCGCCTCGACGCCGGAGCCCCGGGCGGGCGCGCCATGGTCGACGCGCTCACCTCCGTGCTCCATGACCTCGCCGCGGGTCGCCGCATGCGTGCCCGGCGCGTCGTCCTGGTGGAGGAGGGGCCCGAGCCGGGGCTCGCCGAGGCGTTCTTCGTCGCCGGGGGCGTCGTGGTGGCGCGGACGCTGCTCGGGCCGGGGGACTGGCGCCGGGATGCGGCGGAAGGGCTCGTGCGTGTGCGGTCGGCGCCGGCCGACGGCCCCCTGCCGGTGCGGCTGCATCGGTCGGCCGACCTGATCGAGGAGCGCCTGGTGCAGCGCGCCGCCCATCCCGGCGTCGTGCGTCTCGACGGGGCCTGGGACACCGGCGAGGCCGTCGAGGCCGTGGGCCGGGCGATGGCGGCCGCGGCGAGGCCGGTCGGCGGCGAGGACCGCGCGCGTACACTGACCGCGTGAGCGTGGTCCCGATGGTGACGCACGGGCCGGCTGCGGCCCTGCGCATGGTGGAGTGGTTCCGCGCGGAGGGGGCCGATCTCCCCTGGCGGCGGACGCGCGAGCGCTACCCGGTGCTCGTGTCCGAGTTCCAGCTCCAGGCGACGCCGGTGGGCCGTGTCCTGCCCTACTACCGGCGCTTCATCGGACGCTGGCCGGCGATCGAGGACATGGCCGAGGCGGATCTCGGGGAGGTGCTGGCCGAGTGGCAGGGGCTGGGCTATCCGCGGCGTGCCCGCAACCTGCACGCCACGGCATGCATCGTCGCCGAGCACGGCTGGCCCGAGCCGGACCGGCTCACGGACCTGCCGGGGGTCGGGCCGTACACCGCCGCCGCGCTGCGGTGCTTCGCGGACGGCGAGGACCTGCTGCCGGTCGACACCAATGCCGCACGCGTCGTGGCGCGCCGTTTCCCCGGCGGCTGGCCCGGCGCGCCCCCCGGCGCGGCGTGGGAGGCCGGCCAGGCGGTGATGGACCTCGGGCGCCTGTGGTGCACCGCCCGCGCCCCGCGGTGCGAGTCGGGTTGCCCGCTGCGCGAGGGCTGTCCCGCGGCGGAGGCCGGCGTGGCCGTCGCGGTGACGCCACCCCGCCGCCGGCAGGCGCGCTACGAGGGCTCGATGCGTCAGCGCCGCGGTCGCCTGATGCGCCTGCTCGCCGTCGAGGGCTGGGCCGATCCGGCCGCCGACCCCGAGGCCGCGGACAGCCTGGTGGCCGACGGCCTCGCCGACCGGGCCGCCGACGATCGCCTCGTGCGGGTGGGGGCGATCGGGTGAGGCCGTCTCAGGTGGTGGTCGCGGCGCTGATCGAGCGCGGGGGACGCGTGCTCGTGAGCCAGCGCGGGCAGGGGGTGGGGCATGCCGGTCGCTGGGAGTTCCCCGGCGGCAAGCGGGAGCCCGGTGAGAGCGATCGCCAGGCGCTGGCGCGGGAGCTGCGCGAGGAGCTGTCTGTCGATCTCGAGGTCGGCCCCCAGGTCTGGTCCACGCGCGCGGGCCCGCTCGTGCTGCGTTTCTTCCGCTGCCCGTGGGCTCCCGGCCTGCGCCCGCGTCCTGTCGGCAGCGTCCAGTTCCGATGGGTCCGCCACGAGGACCTCCCGGGCCTGGATTTCCCTCCCGCCGACCATGCTCTGGTGCGCGCGCTCGCCGACGGCCGCGTGCCCTGATCGCCACCGTCCGCGAGTGGTGATGGGCGATGTCGGTGGACGCGTCATTTACACTGTCGTCCGGACCCCAGGGAGGTGGCGATGGCCAAGGCAAAGCGCGCGCGGCGAAACAGCATCCGGACCATGGAGACCGACTCGTCGGTACTCGATGCTCTCGAGGCCCTCGAGCGCGCCGAGCGGTCCGAGCGCGCGGCCGACCCGTCCGAACCGGAACCCCAGACCGCCAACGCCGGCGCCGAGGCCGAGCGGGACTAGCCAGGG